>NZ_JBHYKG010000386.1:0-7226 GCF_042741245.1 Kitasatospora sp. NPDC058965 | reverse complement strand
TTCCCCCCCCCCCCCCCGCGGCTGGCCCCCCCCCCCCCCAAAAACCCCCCCCCGCCCCCCCCCCGGGGCGCCCGGGCGCGGGGGGGGGGGGTGCCCGGGGGCCCCCCGCCCACCCCGTTCGGCGTCCCGGCCCCGGGGCCGTTGCGGAATTATGCGGTCCGCCCACGACCGGTCCTCGTGGGAGGATGCGCCCAACAAGCCTGACGAAGGAGTCCTGCGAGTGCCTGGCACCAACTTGACCCGTGAGGAGGCCCGCACCCGGGCCGAGCTCCTCAGCGTGGACGCGTACGACATCGAGCTCGACCTGAGCTCGGCCCGTGACAGCGGCACCTTCCGGTCCACCACCGTGGTCCGGTTCACCGCCACCCGTCCCGGCGCCGACACGTTCGTCGACCTGGTCGCGCCCAGCGTGCACGAGATCACCCTGAACGGCGCCCCGGTGGAGCTCTCCGCCTTCGCCGACAGCCGGATCGCGCTGACCGGTCTGGCCGCGGAGAACGAGCTGCGGGTGGTCGCCGACTGCGCCTACACCAACACCGGTGAGGGCCTGCACAAGTTCGTCGACCCGGTGGACGGCGAGACCTACCTGTACAGCCAGTTCGAGGTGCCGGACGCCCGTCGGGTGTTCGCCTCCTTCGAGCAGCCCGACCTCAAGGCGAGCTTCCGGTTCACCGTCACCGCCCCGAGCAACTGGGTGGTCGTCTCCAACTCCCCCACCCCGGAGCCGGTCGGCGAAGGCGCCACCCGGACCTGGTCCTTCGCCCCGACCGGGCGGATCTCCTCGTACATCACCGCGGTCATCGCCGGACCCTACGTCGGTGTCTTCGACGAGTACACCGCGGGCGAGCAGGTGGTGCCGCTGGGCATCTACTGCCGGCCCTCGCTCAAGGAGTTCCTGGACGCCGAGGCGATCTTCGACGTCACCAAGCAGGGGTTCGACTACTTCCAGGAGAAGTTCGACACCCCGTACCCGTTCGAGAAGTACGACCAGCTCTTCGTGCCGGAGTTCAACGCGGGCGCGATGGAGAACGCCGGCGCGGTCACCTTCCGCGACCAGTACGTCTTCCGCTCCAAGGTGACCGACGCCTCCTACGAGTCGCGCGCCACCACGATCCTGCACGAGCTGGCCCACATGTGGTTCGGCAACCTGGTCACCATGGAGTGGTGGAACGACCTCTGGCTGAACGAGTCGTTCGCCACCTACGCCGAGATGGTCGCGCTGGTCGAGCCGGCCGGCACCCGCTGGCCCAACGGCTGGACCACCTTCGCCAACCAGATGAAGACCTGGGCCTACCGGCAGGACCAGCTGCCGTCCACCCACCCGATCATGGCCGAGATCAACGACCTCGAAGACGTCATGGTCAACTTCGACGGCATCACCTACGCCAAGGGCGCCTCGGTGCTCAAGCAGCTGGTGGCCTACGTCGGCCAGGACGCCTTCTTCAAGGGCGTGCAGGCGTACTTCAAGCGGCACGCCTGGGGCAACACCACCCTGCCTGACCTGCTCAGCGCGCTGGAGGAGACCAGCGGCCGCGACCTGAAGACCTGGTCCAAGGCCTGGCTGGAGACGGCCGGCATCAACGTGCTGCGCCCCGAGATCGAGGTCGACGCCGACGGCGTGATCACCTCCTTCGCGGTCCGCCAGGAGGCCCCGGCGCTGCCCGAGGGCGCCAAGGGTGCCGCGGCACTGCGCCCGCACCGGATCGCCGTCGGCTGCTACGAGCTGACGGACGGTGCGCTGGTGCGCACCCACCGCGTCGAGCTGGACGTGGACGGCGAGCTGACCGCGGTGCCCGAGCTGATCGGCCGTCAGCGCCCGGCCGTGGTGCTGCTCAACGACGACGACCTCTCCTACGCCAAGCTGCGCCTGGACGAGGCCTCGCTGGCCACCGTCACCGCGCACCTGGGCGACTTCGCCGAGCCGCTGCCGCGGGCCCTGGTCTGGTCGGCCGCCTGGGACATGACCCGGGACGGCGAGCTGGCCACCCGCGACTACCTGGAGCTCGCCGTCGCCGGCCTGCCCAAGGAGTCGGACATCGGCGTGGTCCAGTCGGTGCAGCGGCAGGCCAAGCTGGCCCTGGAGCTGTACGCCGACCCGGCCTGGCGCGAGGAGGGCCTGCAGCGGTGGGCCGCGGTGGCCGAGCAGAGCCTGCGCGCCGCCGCCCCGGGCAGCGACCACCAGCTGGCCTGGGCCAAGGCCTTCGCCGGCGCCGCCCGCACCGACGAGCAGCTGGCCCTGCTGGCCGGTCTGCTGGACGGCTCCGCGGAGCTGGCCGGTCTGGCCGTCGACACCGACCTGCGCTGGGACCTGCTGCTGCGCCTGGTCGACACCGGCCGCTCCGGCGACGCGGCGATCGACGCCGAGCTGGCCCGCGACAACACCGCGGCCGGCCAGGAGAAGGCCGCCAGCTGCCGCGCGGCCCGCCCGACCGCCGAGGCCAAGGCCGAGGCCTGGGCGTCGGTGGTGGAGTCGGACGCGCTCACCAACTACGTCCAGGACGCGGTGATCGCCGGCTTCAACATGCCCGACCAGCGCGAGCTGCTGGCGCCGTACGTGGGCCGGTACTTCGACGCGCTGAAGACGGTCTGGGAGACCCGCAGCCACGAGATCGCGCAGCAGATCATCACCGGGCTCTACCCGGCGCTGCAGATCGACCCGGCCACCCTCGCCGCCACCGACGCCTGGCTGGCCGACGCCGACCCGGCGCCGGCCCTGGCCCGCCTGGTCGTCGAGGCCCGGGCCGGCATCGAGCGCGCCCTCAAGGCCCAGGCCGCGGACCGCGCCAAGGCCTGACCCCCGCACCAGCACGGGACCCCGGACACCGCGCGGTGTCCGGGGTCCCGTGCCGTGGTCGTCGACCATGGTCGGGCGACTGCCGAATCGGCTATCTAAACGATCGGTCGTGCTACTAATATCGCGCGCAGTGTGCCCGTCCTGATCGGGCCGACGGGGGCACCGGCCCCCCGGTTCGTCATGCCGCCCCCTGGGTCGGTCGACTGACGAACCGTCCGCTGTTGCACAGATATATGGGGGATGACAGATGCTTCGTGCCACTGAGCGTGCCGTGGCCCGGCAACGCAGACCACGGCGGGCGGCGGTGCTGACCGCGGTCGTCGCGGTGATCGCGGCGGCCGGCCCGGCGCTCTCCGTTCCCGCGCAGGCCGCGGCCCCGTCGGCGCCCACCAGGCCGACCGGCGCGACCGCTCAGGACGGGCCCACCCAGCAGGCACTGGCGCAGGCGAAGAAGACCGGCAAGCCGGTCACCGTCGACGCGCTGACCACCGAGACCGCGGTCACCGTCGCCAACCCCGACGGGAAGACCTTCACCCGGACCAGCAACATCCAGCCGGTCCGGGTGCAGAAGGGCGGCGCGTGGGTCGCCACCGACGCGACCCTGGCCAAGAACGCCGACGGGACCTTCTCCCCCGCCGCCACCCCGTCCGGGGTCACCCTGTCCGGCGGCGGCACCGCCCCGCTGGCCGCCTTCAAGGACAAGGCCGGCCACCAGTTCGCGATGACCCTGCCGTTCGCGCTGCCCAAGCCGACCGTCAACGGCAACACCGCCACCTACGCCGACGTCCTGCCCGGCGTCGACCTGCAGGCCACCGTCACCGACCAGGGCGCCTTCCACGAAGTCCTCGTCGTCAAGAACGCCCAGGCCGCCGCCAACCCCCAGCTCAAGACGCTGAAGCTCGCCACCACCACCAACGGCCTCACCACCAGCACCGACACCGACGGCAACCTCACCGTCAAAACCCCCGACGGCACCGAAGCCTTCCACGCCCCGGCCCCGGTCATGTGGGACTCCGCCGCCCTGGCCGCGCCCGGCGGGGTGCCGGCACAGGCCGACGCCGCGGCCGCGGAGGCCGCACCGAAGGCCCCGCCGATCAGTCCCGCCGCCCCGCCCGCCCCGCCGAGCGCGGTCGACCCTGCAGGCCGGATCGGCTCCTCCAAGGACGGCCCGGGCCACGGCGCCCACATCTCCAAGCTGAACGTCAAGGCCGACAACGGCTCGGTCACCCTGGCCCCCGACGCCGACCAACTCGCCCACGCCACCTACCCGGCCTTCATCGACCCCACGGTCGCGCCGGGCGGCGGGACCAACCACTACCTGGAGGTCAAGGAGGGCTGCGCCGGACAGTCGCTCTACGACAACGCCCAGGAGAACGGCGAGGGCGTCGGCTACCAGCAGTACGACTCCAACTGCTTCGGCCTGTACCGCTCGTTCTACGAGATGGACACCAGCTTCTTCAACAGCAGCACCATCGTGGTGAAGTCGACCCTGACGCTCGCCGAGACCTACGGCGCCGACCACGGCTGCCCCAACACCTGGGGTATCGGCCTGCGCCTGACCGGCGGCATCGCCAACGGCACCAACTGGGGCAGCCAGCCGGGCCAGGTCCAGGACCTCGGCCAGACCACCGTCAAGAGCGCCTACTTCGGTTGCGGCACCCAGTACGTCAACTTCGACGTCACCGGCCCGGTCGGCCAGTACCGCGGCTACCCCAACCTGACCTTCGGCATCTACGGCCAGGAGAACAAGTACGCCACCAACTACGGGTTCATGCGCTTCAGCACCAACCCGCAGCTGTCCACCCAGTACGAGATCGCGCCGAACACCCCCGACTCGGTGAGCGTCAGCCAGGCCAACGCCAACTGCAGCGGCGGCACGCCCGGTTGGCTCGGCGCCACGGCCGGCCCGGTCAGCCTGAGCGCCCGGCTGACCACCGGCATGCCCGGGGTGAACCTGACCGGCGGGTCCAAGCTGCTCGACAACACCGCCAGTGACGGCAACGGCAACCCGTACACCGACGGCTGGCCGGCCAGTCCCGGCGCGGTCGGCAGCGGCGGCACCGTCTCCATCCCCACCCCGGTGCCGTGGGCGGACGGCCACCAGTACTCCTGGCAGGTGTGGGCCAACGACGGCTACATGGCCGGCCCGGCCGCCACCCCGTGCGTCTTCGACGTGGACCTGACCCCGCCGAGCGTGGCCACCTTCACCCCGTCGTCGGACTTCCCCCCGCTGGGCAGCGGCATCACGCCGAACAAGCACGCCGGTGACGGGACCGTCAGCATCCAGGTGAGCAGCACCGACCCGACCCCGACCTGGGGCTGCGTCCGGATGGCCTGTGTGAAGAGCGGTGTCACCGCCTTCCAGTGGTCGCTGGACACCAACGTCCCGCCGAGCGGGGCCAACACGATCCCGGTCACCCCGGACGGCAACGGCACCGCCACCGCGTCCGTCCCGATCACCCTGACCGCGGCGCAGTGGGGCACCCACACGCTCTACGTGCGGGCCCTCGACGGCGCCGGCAACACCCAGGCCACCGTCGCGAGTTACAGCTTCTACGCGCCGTGGAACCAGAACGCGGTGGCGGTCGCGGGCGACCTGACCGGTGACGGCGTGCCGGACACGCTCGTCCCCGACCCCAACAACAACGGGAACCTCACCCTGATCCCGGGCGGCAAGGACATGGCCGCGGCCCCGCTGATCGCCTCCGCCGCGAACCAGAGCCCGGACGGCACCGGCTGGAACAACTACCTGGTCACCCACCGCGGTTCGCAGACCCAATCGATCCTGGACGACATCTTCGCGTACCAGAAGCAGACCAAGCAGCTCTACCTCTACCGCAACGACGGCACCGTCTCGGCCACCTCCAACGGTCCCGGCGTGGCCGGCCGGTTCACCCTGACCCAGGACGTCATGGTGATCAACAAGCCGACCGGGTGCGCCAACGTGGCCACCGGTTCCGGCTGTCCGACCGACTGGTCGGGGCTCACCCAGATGGTGGCGCCCGGCGCCAACGCGCTCGGCAAGAACATGGCCGACCTGATCACCGTGGAGAACAACCAGCTCTGGTACTACCCGGGCAGCGCCCGCGGGGGCGCCTACCTCGGCCGGCCCTACCTGATCGGCAGCGGCGACTGGAGCGGCACCACCCTGATCGCCCCCGGCTCGGTGGGCGCCACCGTCACGTCCGGCCTGCCGCGGGTGGACTTCTACGGCGCCCCGGTGCTGGACGGCAACGGCAACCAGCTCACCTACACCGGCGAGACCGGCGGCACCCCGACCCTGTGGGCCCGCGACAACACCACCGGCGCCGTCGTCAGCTACCCGCTGACCTTCGACGGCAACGGGATCCCCACCAGCAACCTCACCGCGCCCAGCCACACCGCGCTGACCACCGGTCTGAAGGCCGCCGACGGTTCGCCGATCTGCGCCGACATGAGCCACGGCAACAGCGCCGACGGCACCCCGGTGGAGATCTGGGGCTGCGTCGCCGGCGCCTACAACCAGCAGTGGACCCTCGGCGCCGACCAGAGCGTCCACGTGCTCGGCAAGTGCCTGGACGTCAACCACAACGGCACCGCCAACGGCAGCACCGTGCAGATCTGGACCTGCAACGGCGGCACCAACCAGCAGTGGGTCCCCGGCCCGAACAACACGCTGCGCAACCCGGTCTCCGGCCGCTGCCTCGGCGACAACGGGGGCGGCAACGCCGCGGGCACCACACTGATCATCTGGGACTGCAACGGCAACCCCGACCAGCAGTGGACCTTCCCCGCCCAGCCCGGCCAGACGCTGCTGCCGATCGGCGTGGGCAGCGACGTGGCACCGACGGTCGTCTCCCCCGGTGACGTCAACGGCGACGGCAACCCCGAGCTGTACGCGATCTCCGGCAGCACCGGCGCCGACCAGGTGACCGTCTACCCCGGCGCCGCCCCCAGCAACGGCATCGCCCAGTTCGCCACCCCGGTCGGCATGGGCACCGAGTACGCGCCGGTGGGCGTGACCCTGCACTCGGTCTACGCCCCGTCGAAGTGCGTGGACGACAACAACTCGCAGACCGCGAACGGCACCCCGATCGACCTCTACGACTGCAACGGCGGCGGCAACCAGGTCTTCAACTTCAACACCGACGGCACCCTGCGCTACGCGGGCATGAAGTGCGTCGCCGCCGACGGGGCCGGTACCGCCCTGGGCACCAAGGCCGTGCTCACCGACTGCCTGCCCGGCCACCCGGAGCAGCAGTGGACCTTCAACCACGACGGGAGGATCGTCAACAAGAACTCCGGCCTCTGCCTGGAGATCAACAACTGGGACACCACCAACGGCCGCCAGTTGGACACCTGGACCTGCGTCGACCAGACCAACACCGCCTGGTCGCTGAGCACCAACCACTGAGCCCACAGACCGACAGACCGACGGCCCCCGGACGCGCTG
>NZ_JBHYKG010000385.1:0-7263 GCF_042741245.1 Kitasatospora sp. NPDC058965 | reverse complement strand
GCGCGAGGGGGGAGTTGAACCCCCACGCCCTTGCGGGCACTGGAACCTGAATCCAGCGCGTCTGCCTATTCCGCCACCCGCGCATCTGGGTGTTGCTGTAGATCGTAGCGGATCTTTTGGGGTGCGTTTTCGCACGCCATCGCCGCACGCCGCACGCCGCACGCCGCACGCCGCACGCCGTATGCCGTATGCCGGTTGTTGGTGGTGTGGGGGTGTCGTTGGCGTTGTGGGCTTTGTGATTTCCGGCGGTGCTGATGGGGGGCGGTGGGGAGGCCTGCGCCGGGGCGGGAGTCGGCGGCCCTGTGCGGGGGTCGGCGGGGTGGTGGGCGGGTGTCCGGTCCGTGCCGGCTGCTGCGGTGCGCGCGGCCGCTGCTGTCACCTCGCTGCCGCTCTTGCTGTGGTGGGTGTGGGGTTGGGGGTTGCCCGGTGGTGGTTGGTGGGTTGGTGGGGTTAGTGGGTGGCTTCGATGATGCGGAAGTCGCGTTCGGCGCTGTCGGCGAGGGTGGTGAGTGCTTGTTGGTAGGCGTGGCTGTGGTAGGCGGTGATGGCTTGGTCGTAGGTGTCGAACTCGATGAGGACGACGCGGTGGGTGGTGGCGGCTTCGTGGGCTGTCAGGCGGGTGCCGAGGGACAGGACGCGTCCGCCTGCGGCTTTGACGGCCGGTGCGGCGAGTTTGTCGTAGGCGGCGAGGGTGTCGGGGTCGTGGATGGTGCGGTAGACGCTGATCCAGTAGCCCTTGGCCATGGTGGGAGTCTCCTGAGGTTGGTCCGGGCGGTGTCCGGTGTCGGGGGAGGCGCTCGGATCGTCGGGTCTCGGTATGGGCAGGCTAGGGCGTGGTGCGGGGTCGGGGGAAAGAGCGGTTGGGGATAGGGTCAGAACGGGTTGTTATCAATGGGTGGGGGAGGGCGCGGGTGGCGCCGGACGCGGTGAGTCTGCGGTACTTCCTGGTGCTGGCCGAGGAGTTGAACTTCACTCGGGCGGCTGCGCGGATCGGTATTGCGCAGCCTGCGCTCAGTGCGCGGATGCGCCGGTTGGAGGCGGAGCTGGGTGGGGCTCTGCTGGTGCGTAGTACGCGCAGTGTTGTGTTGACCGCGGCGGGTGCGGTGTTGGCGCAGTGCGCGATGCCTGCGTTGGCGGCGGTGGACCTGGCGTGGGAGGCCGCGCGCAGTGCGGCGGCCGGCGAAGTGGGCGCGGTGCGTATCGGGTACAGCCTCAGTGCCGGGGCCCAGACGGCGCCGCTGCTGGTGGACGGGCTGGTGCGCGCGGGCAGTGGGCTGGAGGTCGGTGCGGTGTTGATGGCGACGCCGCAAATCTGTCCGGCGGTGGCCGAGGGCCGTATCGATGCGGGGATCACGCGTGGTGGGCAGCCGGGTCGTGGTGTGCGGCGGTTCCTGCTGCGGCGGGTGCGTGTCGGGGTCCAGTTGGCGCAACACCATCCGCTGGCCCAGCACCCGGAGATCGAGATCGCGGAGGCGGCCGCGTATCCGTTGCGGCTGCCGCAGCGTGCGGCGAATCCGGTGGTCCACGACCAGTTGACCGCGGTGTTCCGGGACGTCCGGCCGCATCCGCGGTTCCACACGCCGGCGGTTGCTTTCGACATGTCTCAGCGGGACCTGCGCGACGGTCTCACTCTCGCACCGGCCGGGGAGACCGCGGCTGCGGTGCAGCCAGCCGGTCTGACCTGGCGGCCGTTGCGGGGTGCGCCGGGTCTGACGTTCCATCTGGTCCTGCCGCGCGAACCGTCGCCGCTGCACCGCCGTATCCGTGCTGTTGCCATGGCCTTGGCGCACGAGCTGGGTTGGCTGCGAGCCTGAGGGCAGGAGGCTGCCCGGGTGGGGCGTTCGGGGTGGTGGGGGCGAAGGCCCTGAGCCCGGTCGGGCCTTGCGGGGATGGCGGGGCGGGGGCGTGTTGAGGGGTTGGGCGCGGCCTGGCTGCGTCGGGGGGCCTGGATCCGTGGGTTTGGGTGTGGGGGTGCCTTCGGGGTGCTTGCCGGGATCGTAGCGGATCTTTCGGGTGCGTTCCCGCACGCCGCACGCGTCGCCGGACGCTGCAGGCCGGATGCCGCATGCGCTGCTGCATGCCGGTTGCTGGGGGTGTGGGGGGTGTCTTGTGGGTTGGGTGGGGTGGGGGGGTGGTGGCTGTTGGGGTGTCGTGTTTGGGGTGTCCGGTCTTGGGTGTCTGTTGGGGTGTCCGGTTTTTGGGTGGACAGTCTGTCGCGTGGTGTTGTTGCTGGTGGGTGGCTTGTTGGGGGTGTGGTGTGGGGTCGGACTTAATACCTGCTGGTGGTTGTGCGGCAGGTCTTGTTGCGGGTCGGGGCCGTGGCGTGTGGTGGCGGGCGGGGTCGGAGGGCGGGTGAGGTTGTGGTGGGTGGTGCCCGGTGTGGGCGTGGTTGTTGGGCCTGTTGGCGGGTGCGGGGTTGTTGCGCGGTCGGGGTGGGTGGGTCGGGGTGTTGGTGCCTGGTCCGGGCAAAACCACCCCGCACGGCCGCGACCAGACCCAACCGGCCACCAACCCCCTCCCTCGACACAAAGACCGGCAGACCCACCCCCACGCCCAGCAGCACCACAGACAGCAACCCAACCAACCACCCCCACCCCCCCCAGCCACCGACCACCAGCAACCCGCACGTCCCTCACTCACCCCCGTGTTATCGCAGCCCGACACCCACGGGGTGTGCGGGCTGTCGGCAATGGGCGGCGCGTCGGGCTGTGCCTTGGGTGTGGCGTCGTTGTCCGGGGGTGGGGGGCCTTCCGGGGCGTGTTCGGGGGTGTGCTGGTTCGCTGTTCGGTCGTCCTGCTCCCTTGAAATGATCATGCGTTTGGCTGGTGTCGCGCCGCTGTGATCTGGGCGTCCTGGTGGATCTCGCCACGGTGGTCCGAGCGGCTGCGGAACGGCTGTGTTCCAGGGGCCGAGGAGACAGTTGCCGAGCGGCTGTGTCCGGGGAGTGGAGAAGGCGGCAGTCGTCCTGGGTTGTTGAGGGACGGTGGTTTTGCGTTGTGCCTGCTGGGTGTGGTGCTGGAGGCCGTCCGTCCTGGCTTTCGTCTGGATGTGGGGGAGGGGGTGGCTGTTTGGTGTGGCAGCGGCCGTGACCCCGTTTGCGGGGGCGAGCGGCCGGCAGGCAGGCAGGCAGGCAGGCAGGTGACGGTGGCTCGGGCGGGTGCTTTTTGGGCTGTTCGTTCCCTGCCGGGGTGTTCCTTGCCTAGGTCGTGGGGGTGGGGGTGCGCTGGGGACGGGGTGGGGGCGGGCTGGGCGGGGTGGTGGTCGGGGGTCGGTGGCCTGGCCTGGCCATGGGTGTGGGGTGGGGTGTGCACACCTGTCCGATCGGTGGCGGGGGCGTGGTGGGTGGTCCAGTGGTGGTGCGCCTGCGGGCTGCGTGGGGCGGGGTGGGGGTGTGCCGGGGACGGGGTGGTGGTCGGGGGTCCGGCCCTGGGTGTGGGGTGGGTGTGCACACCTGTCGGATCGGTGTCGGGGGCGGGGTGGGGGTTGGTGGTGGGTGGCCTGGTGCTGGGCTTTGTGGGATGGGTGGGTGCTGGTGGGGTGGGTGTGCACACCTGTCCGATCGTTGCCGGGTCGTGGGGGTGGGGGTGTGCTGGGGGTGTGTTGGGGGCGGGGTGGGTGTGCAGGCCTGTCGGATCGGTGGCGGTGTCGGGGGGCGGGGTGGGTGGTCGGTTGGTGGTTCGCCTGTGGGCTGTGTGGGGCGGGTGGGGGTGCGCCGGGGGCGTTCTGGGTGGTGGGGGTGAAGGCTCTGCGTGCGGTGGGCTTTGCGGTGGTGGCGGGGCCGGTGGGGGGGTGGGGGGCTTGCTGTGGTGGTGTGTCGGTTCGTGTCTGCTGTGCCGTGGGCGGCTTGTTTGTTGCGGGGGTTGGCTGATGGTGTTCGTCGTGTCTGCCACATGCCTGTGCTGGACACCGTCGGGCTGCTGCTGGCCGTCATGGCCACGGCGGTGTCCGTCACCGACTGCGAGGCAGGGCGGGCGTTGTTGGCCCGGCTGTGCGAGTGGCACTGGCGCATCGGGCTGGTGTGGGCCGACGGCGGCTGTGCCGGGCGCCTGGTCGACCTCGCCCGCGATGCGTGGCGGATCGTGCTGACGGGTGGTCGGACGCAGCGACGGCACTACCGGGTTCATGGTGCTGCCCTGGAGGTGGCGGGTCGAGCGGCCGTTCGTGTGGCTGATGCGCTCACGCCGTCTCGCCCGCGACTACGAGGGCCGCACTGACATCTCGGAGGCGATGATCCGGTGGTCGCTGGGTATGGTCGTGAGGCGTCGGCTCGCCCGGTGACCACGCTGATGCCGCCGTGTTCACGTTCAGGGCAGAGGTTTGTAGAACGGGCGATCAGGTGCGAGGTTTCGCGAACACACCGTCACGTCCTTGCCCCTGAGATACGCCAGCAGCCATTCGCCGAACGTCATCTCATGGAGAGTCCAGGCCGGACTGCTGAACTCCTGAACCACGACGCGCCAGGGCGAGGAGGGTCCATCTGGAACACGGAGGAAAACCCATTCTCCCGTCGTGGCCGACGCCACCGGCATCAACTCCCCGGGACCCGCCCCTGCCGGACCGGGCAGGAACTCTGCCATGTCCTCCTCCCGCCACATCTCGAGATCCCCCCTGATGCTTTCTCCCAGGCTGTGCAGAAGATGGCCGGCGGGGTGCTCCAGGTAGAGCTGATTGTTGATCTCGATCGAGCCGTAGGCGTTCACGATCTCGCGGAAGTCGGCAGGGAATTCGATGCCGAACTCCCGCTCCATCTCGATCCATGGCGCCGGGTCCGACCAGTTGAACCGGGGCTCACCCAACAGGGCCTTGACCTCCGAAAGCGTTGCCACCACCAAGCCCCTTCCCCGGTTCCGGGGTCCCGGTCGGGACCCCGCCCAGGTAGCCTACGAGCTGCCGACCTGCCCGACGGCCATGCTGAACGCCCTCGGCGGTCCTCGGCCGGCCGGCCCCGCGTGACCGGGCGCTTCGCCTTTGACCGCACCCGCTCGACCTTCGCGGGGGCCGCCTCCGGCCCGAGTGCCACTGCCAGCTGCCGACAGTCCATCGCCTCTCTGCTCGACCCGCTCCCACCGGCCAGGACATTCACGAGTCGACGGTAGTCGGGCGCCAGCACGCCGACATCGAGGCTGTCCCTCCACACCGGCACGAGCGAACCCGGCACAGCCGCAGCGGTCCGCACCGGCCGCTCGCCTGCCGGCACGACCGGCGGCACATCCTCGGTTCCGCGCGCCTCAGCCAGCACCAGTCCGACCGTCTCCCGGGCGATCACGAACCGTTCCCACACGGCTTCCGCCTCGCGCTGCTCGACCGGAAGAGCTTCCACCCGCTGCCCAGCAGCACGCTCTCGCTCCTCCTCGACGACGTCGCAATGGGCAAGGCGAAGAGCATTCACGGAATCCCGGCCAGGGCCTCGCATTTCTCACTTCGTGCTCGGGTAGTGGGCAGCCTTGTTCTCCCGGGTTCCCGCCTCGCTTTCGGGTCTTGGATGGGATTGGGGCCGATTGTGGGACGATCACTCCCATGACGTCCGATTCTCAGCTGTCGACCTGTACTCATATACGCCTTTTGGCCGGTCACGTCGGGTCGTGTGGGTTGGTCAGTCGGTGAGGTCGAGTAGTTGGGATTCGTTGACTGGTTGTTGGCTGCGGATGACGGTCTGGAGTGAGTTTTGTTCTTCGGGCGGGCAGGCGGGTCCGGATTCGGCGAGTTCGATCAGTACGTTGTCGGTTTGCAGGACCAGGGCGCAGTCGGCTCGTGACCAGAGGCTGGGTCCGGCGGGTCGGCAGTGGGTGGGCTGGATCCCGAGGCTGAGGGGGAGGGGGAGGTCGCAGGGTGAGGATGTGGCGGCGGGGGCGATGGTCAGGACTGCGTCGGTGGCGTCGGGGGTGGGGCCGTCTGACATGTATTCCAGGGTGATTCTGCCGTTCGTGTAGTGGAATGTGCTGGGTGTCATGGCGGGCCAGTCGACTTGGCGTAGCAGGGTGGGGGAGGGGTTGCCGAGGCGGTGTATCGCGTGGTTCACGGCGGAGGTCATGACCAGGTGGCGCAGTGGCAGCCAGGCCAGCAGGGTGGCTGCGGCGGCGATCGCGGCCGCCTGCCGGGTTCGGCGGGCGGGGAGGACTGCTGTGGTCAGTAGGAGTGGGATGGCGGCGTTGGCTGTCCAGACGGCGGTGAGTGGCAGGCCGGTGGCGGCGGTCGGCATCCGCAGTGTGGTGGGCAGTAGCCAGGGCAGGGTGCCGGTGGCGATCACGGCTGTCGCGATCTGTCGGGCACGCCCGGGGGGCAGTGCCAGCAGCCGGCTGGCGGCGGCACCGAGTCCGATGGTCAGGCAGGCGAGGACCGATCCGATGAGCGCTGTGCCGATCGGGCCGAGGACGCCGTACCAGGAGGTGATGGCCTGGGCGCACAGGCCGGTCACGAGTGTTGCCGCGAGTGCGCAGAGCAGCCAGAGCGATCGGAGCAGCCAGGCGGGACCCGACCGTCTCGATGCGTTCGCCGATGCCGGATCGGTGTCGCGGTGCCTGTCGGTCACGTCCGCTGCTGTCGTCATGGCTCCCCTTGCCCGCGCTGCCTGCACTGCCCGCCGGTTGCTCGAGAGCGTAGGGCCTGGTCGGTCGGTCGCGGCAGTGTGTCGGGCGGCGTTGGGGTGGGGCGGGGGGCCGGCCGGGCGGGTGGCTGTCTTTGCGATGGTCCGGGGCAGGTGAAGCGCGGCCTGGTGGGCCTCGCTGACTCGCGTTCGACGGGTTCGCCGCGCTTGCTGCCATCCTTCAACCCGACGCTGGACCGCAGGTGGCGCTCGCTCAAGCCCCGGACCTGCTCGACGAACGTCCGCCGCCGGCAAGGGGCGCGGGCGCAGAAGAATCGCCGCACCCGCAGTCCTATTGCCAACTTCCGGCCAGCGAGCGGACGTTCCGCCAGCGTTCGCCACTCTCTGGAGTGTGTCCGGCTTCCTCGGCTTCCGAAGTCCGGGGCAGCGGGCGACCGCTCCGACGGGCGGGGACCTCCAGCAGTACCAGCCCCGGACCGGCGGTCAGCCGCTCCGGTTCGACATCGACTCCGGGAGACAGCACCTCTTCGATCGAGCGCAGGACCAGGCGAAGGGCATCCCGTAGGGAAGCGGTCCTGCATGCATGCCGATGATTTGGCCTTTCACGGAATTCCGGGCGGAGCCGTTTTCGCGGTTTCTTGTGCCCGTTGGGGTGGGCGGGTTCGGTGGGTGTGTTTTGGGTTGTGTTGATGGCTTGTCAGGGTGGTGTGTGGCGGGTT
>NZ_JBHYKG010000384.1:0-7263 GCF_042741245.1 Kitasatospora sp. NPDC058965 | reverse complement strand
CGGCCTTCGAGCGGGCGGTACGGGGGGACCGGATGCACCGGGCCTGACCGCAGCACGGCGGGGCCCGGGACCCCCACGCTGCGGCGCCCGGGCCCCGCCCGTTGAGCGGCCCGCTCCGGAAGGCGGCTACTTCCAGGAGTCGTTCAGGGTGACCGCGCCGGAGGCGCCGGTGGTGTAGGAGCGGTTGCTGCCGCTCTCCCAGGTCACGTTCCCGGCCGAGTCCTTGATGATGTACTTGTACTGGAAGGACGTGTTCGGCGAGATGCTCACCGTCTTCGACCAGACCGGGTAGCCCGCGGAGGAGAGCGGGATCGCACCGGCCGGGTCCCAGAAGCCGAGCGCCGAGATCGAGCCCACCAGGTAGACGTTCTGCCCGGTGACCGTGGTCCGGTTCTCGTCGAAGGTCACGCCGACCGGGCTGGTGGCGGCCGCGCTCCAGCTGTCGTTCAGCGTCGCGCTACCGGAACTCGGCGTGGTGGCCGAGTGGTTGCCGCCGGTCTCCCACTCGATGGTGCCGTCCGGGTCCTTCTTGAAGTACTTGTACTGGAAGGCGGTGTTGGCGGGCAGCGCCACGCTCGCGTTCCACACCGGGTAGCTCGCCGAGGAGAGCGCCACCGCGTTGGCGGTGTTCCAGTTGCCGAGGGCGGCGGTGGAGCCGGTCACGTACACGCTCTGGCCGTACCAGGTGGTGGCGTTCTCGGCGAAGGACTCCGAGACGGTGGCCGAGGAGCCGTTGTAGGTGTCGTTCAGCGCGGCGCTCGACCCGCTGCCGGTGCTGGCGGAGTGGTTGCCGCCCGGCTCCCAGGTGACGTTCCCGTTGGCGTCCTTCTCGATGTACTTGTACTGGATCGCGGTGGACTGCGGCAGGTTGACGGTGACGGTCCAGGCGCTGCCGGACTGGGTCATCGGGACCGCCGAGGCCGGCGCCCAGTTGCCGAGGCCGGCGACCGAGCCGACCAGGTACATCGGGGCGCTGGTGGGGGCGCCGGTCACGGTGAAGGTCTGGGCGACCTGGCCGGCCGGGGCGGTGCCGGTGGGGCTCGGCGTGGGGGTCAGGGTGGGCGTGGGCGTCGGCGTCGAGCTGGGGGTCGAGCTCGGCGTCGGGGTCGGCGTGGGGGACGGGGTGGACATCGCGTACAGCGCCACCGAGTCCTTGGCCGCGACCGAGACGGTCGCGTTGCCGTTCGCGTCCACCGTCACCGTCGGGCCGGAGCAGGCGCCGGTCGCGGCGGTGTAGTCACCGTGGATGACGTCGCAGTAGGTGCCGGCGGCCAGGCCGGTGGCGTAGGTCTTGGTGACCGTCGAGCCCTCGTTGTTGATCGCGATCCAGGCCTTGCTGCCGCGGCTGAAGGCGATCAGGTTGGAGCCGTCGTCGTACCAGTTGGCCACCGACTGGCCCTGGGCCGCGTTGTGCCAGCCGACCATGTTGGCCACGCCCTGGTTGCGGTCGGTGCAGGTCCAGCCGTTGGAGCAGTCGGTGTTGGTGACGTAGCCGTTGGCGTCGGCCGGCGGCGAGTCGTCGGAGGCGTTGAAGTTGAAGCCCGAGTAGACCTGCGGGGTGCCGTAGCCCCAGGCCAGTTCGAAGATGGTGGCCAGGTTGTAGGTGGCGCCATTCTTGTAGTTCAGCGTCGAGCCGTTGCGCTCGGTGTCGTGGTTGGTCACCATCACGGTGGCCTTGTTGCTCGGCTCCAGGCCCCAACTCTGGCCGAAGGTCTTCAGGTTGGAGATGTTGCCGGTGAACTGGCCGCGCAGGTCGGACGCGTAGTTGAACTCGATCAGGCTGCCGTTGCCCTCGAAGGCGCTCATCGCCAGGTTGCCGCCGCCGCCCGGCATGACCTCCTGGTAGACGTAGGGCCGGCTGCCCCACTGGGTGTTGTTCACCTTGGCCAGGATCGCCGTCATGTCGGCCTGGTTGATGTGCTTGGCGGCGTCCATCCGGAAGCCGTCGACGCCCAGGCCCTCCAGGTCGTTGAGGTAGTTGGCCTCGACGGTGCGCACGTGGTCCGACTCGGTGTACAGGTCGGAGAGCGAGACCAGGTCGCACTCCTGGACCTGCTGCTGGTTGTTCCAGTCGTTGATCGCCAGGTTGGAGTTGGGGCAGTTGTTCGGGTAGCTGTGGAAGTCCGCCGAGGTGTAGCCCGCCGAGGAGTAGGAGTAGCTGCCCTCGTTGAAGCTCGCCCCGCCGTAGGAGTCGGTGCTGGACTGGTTGGTCCCGGCGGTGTGGTTCAGCACCGCGTCCACGTAGACCTTGACGCCGGCGTTGTGACAGGCCGTCACCATGGCGGCGAACTGGTCCCGGGTGCCCATCCGGGAGTGCAGGTCGTAGGCGACCGGCTGGTAGACCTCCCACCACGGGTGGCTGGTCTGGTTGAGTCGGATCGAGTCCTGCGGCGGGGCGACCTGCACGGCCCCGTAGCCCTTCGGGCCGAGGACGCTGCCGCACTCGGAGGCCACCGAGGGCCAGTTCCACTCGAAGAGGTTGGCGATCACGTCGCCGCCGTTCGGGGCGCTGGCGTGCGCGGTGCCCTGCAGGCTCAGTGGTAGGACCGAGCCGGCCAGCAGGGCGCCGGCGGCGACCAGGCCGGCCCGGGTGCGCCGGCCGGGCGCGGGACGGCCCGATCTGCGGAAAATGCTCATGGAGTTGTCTCCCGAGGCTCTGGAACCGCCCGCAGGGGGCACCGGCGCACGGCGGGGAGGTCGGGCAGGCCGTGACGCGGGCGCGGTGGGGCCGTTGCGGGCGGCCCGGTGGGTGGGTGGGGGAGCGTGGTCCTGCACCGTGGGGGTGGGGCAGGTGCCTGTGCCGGTGCCGCGGGGCACCCGAGGTCCGTCTCGGGCGGAGCGCGGCGGCCGACTCCGTCTGCGGGGTCACCGCAGGACGTTGACGTGCTGTCAGCCGCGGCCGGCTCGGGGCGGTGGCCGCGAACGAGACGATCCCGTGCCGCACCGGGGTGCGTCAAGAGTCGCTTGGAACTTCTTACCGAAAGTTGCGGAAACGTGTTTCGTGTCCCCGCGGGCCCCGGGGGGCCAGGTGTTTGCTCCCGGCCGGCCGGGTAGGGCCACGGCTGGGGCTATCGGTGGGACCCCGGGTGCGGTGCCGCGCCACGGGTGGGGAACGGAAATGCGGAACCCGCCGAACGGGGGGTTTTCGCCCCCGCCGTTCGGCGGGGTGAAACCGGGCCCCACGCACCTTATCCGGCGCCGTTCGGCGGGTTTTCGGACCATTCCCGCGAATGCCGTCAACGCCGGTTGACCCCTTGCTTTCGCCGCGTCAATACTGTGCATCCGGTTCGGGGCCGTGCCACCCGGAACCGCAGGCCCACCGCCTGTCCAGGGAGGAGGCGGTGGGTTCCACCGGAGGCTCGGGCGGACACCCTGGGGAGGGGTCCGCCGGTAATCCGGGGGACTCGTACGGTGCGCGCGGGAATCGCCCGTACGGGAACTCGCAGCCCGGGCTTGACCCCGAGTCCGGGAATTCCTGTCCCGTGCGCCGGTGGCCCCCGCGAGGTCGCCACCGGCGCACGGTGCTGCCTCCCCTGCGAACCCGCCCCCCGCGTGGGATTCTGGGAGGAGCCGCGGGCAGCGAGGAGTGACTGATGTCGGACGAGGCGTTGATGGGCGACGAGGTCTACCAGCCGGACGGCTCCGAGGTGCAGGACGACATCGGGCCGCTGGAGCCGGAGGACACCCTGGAGGACCGCGGGGTGGAGTCGGCGCTGGACGAGGGGTACAACCCCCCGGAGCACCCGCTCGGCGTGCAGCGCTGGGGCACCACCGCCGCCGAGCAGCGCGAGGGCGAGAGCCTGGACCTGCGCCTCGCCGCCGAGACGCCCGACGTGGCGGACCCCGACGGGGACGGCATCGGCGACACCTCCGGCACCGACGGCGAAGCGCTCGACCCCGAGTTCGGCGACCGCCGCACCGGCCGTCTGATCGCCGCCGACAACGCGCGCAGCGACGTGCTGGCCCAGGACACCGGCATCTGCGGCGGCGCGGCCAGCGCCGAGGAGGCCGCCATGCACACCACCGACGACCCGGAGTGGCTGGAGCTCTGAGCCCCGCGTCCGGGCGCCCCCGTCCGAGGCGCGGAAACCCGTTGCGGCCGCCGCGGCCGGGTCGCGACAATCGGCCGGATGAACGATCACGTCGCCGGCCCGCGCCGGTACACCTTCGCCGACAAGCCCCCGCTGACTGGCAGCCAGGTGACACTGCGTCCGTTCCGGATCGACGAGGACGCCGACGCCGTCCGCGACTGGCTCACCGATCCCGAGTCCCTGCAGTTCACCGACGGCCGCCGCCCGGACGGCACCCCGGTCGCGTGGACCGACGAGGACGAGCAGCGGATGCGCGCCTGGTACGCCACCCGGGCCGAGCAGCCCGACCGGCTGGACTACGCGGTGGTGGACCGCGCGACCGGGCGGTGCGTCGGCGAGGCGGTGCTCAACCAGTGGGAGCCGGACCGGCGCAGCTGCAGCTTCCGGATCGCGCTGGCCGCCGCCGGGCGGGGCCGGGGGCTGGGCACCGAGGCGGTGCGGCTCCTGGTGGGCCACGGCTTCGAGGAACTGGACCTGCACCGGATCGCGCTCAGCGTCTACGCCTTCAACCCGCGGGCCCGTCGCTGCTACGAGAAGGCGGGCTTCGTGCTGGAGGGCACCCGGCGCCAGGTGCTGCCGTTCGGCGAGGAGTGGGTGGACGACCTGGACATGGCGATCCTGGCGCCCGAGTGGGCGGTGCACCGCGGCCACCCCGACGGGGGCGCCCGGTGAGCGGCTACGACCCGGCGACCGCGGAGCAGTACCGCACCGCCCGCGAGATCCCCCGGGCCGGGCTGACCCGCTGGCGCGAGACGATCGCCGCCGAGGCCCGGTTGGCCCCCGGCATGACGGTGCTGGACCTGGGCGCCGGCACCGGGGCCTTCGCCACCGCCTTCCGGGACTGGTTCGACGTGCGGGTGCTGGCCGTGGAACCGGCCGCGGCGATGCGCGCGCTGATCCCGGCGGACCCGCGGATCGAGGTGCTGGACGGGTGCGGCGAGGCGCTCCCGCTGCCCGACGGCTGCGCCGACGCGGCCTGGCTCGGCTCGGTGCTGCACCACCTCGCCGACCCGGCCGCCACCGCCCGGGAGCTGCGCCGGGTGCTGCGGCCCGGTGCGCCGGTGCTGATCCGCAACCTCTTCCCCGGCCGGGCGGAGCGCGACCTGCGGATCCGGTTCTTCCCCGAGACGGCCCGGTCGGTGGAGCGGTACCTGACGGTGGAGCAGGTCTGCGAGGTGTTCGCCGGGGCCGGGTTCGCCCGGGTCGCCCTGCACGCGCTGCCGCAGCGCAACGCCGACACCCTCGCGGCGTTCGCCGCCGGGCTGCGGCGCGACGCGGACACCAAGCTGCGGGTGCTGACGGACGAGCAGTTCGCCGCGGGCGTGGCACGCTTGGGCGAGGCGGCGGCCGCGGATCCCGCCGAGCCCGCCGAGAGCTGGATGGACCTGCTGGTCCTCGCCTGACACCGAGGAGGCCCCCATGGAGATCACCGGTTCGTCCGTGGTGCTCAGGACCGCGACCAGTGCCGACATCCCGGCGCTGGCGGCGATCCGGCGCACCCCGGAGGTGTACCGGCACTGGCGCGGCGGCGAGGACCTGGCCGCCGCGGTGGCGGAGGACCTCGCCGAGCCCGGGGTCTCCCTGGTGGTGCTGCACGGCGGCGCGGTGGTCGGCTACCTGCGGTGGAGCGAGGAGAACGACCCCGACTACCACCACGCGGGCATCGACCTCTACCTGGACCCGGCCGTGCACGGTCGCGGGCTCGGGACCGACGCCGTCCGCACGGCGGCCCGCCACCTGATCGAGGAACGGGGCCACCACCGCCTGGTGATCGATCCGGCGGTCGACAACGCGGTGGCGATCCGCTGCTACACCAAGGTGGGCTTCCGCCCGGTGGGGATCATGCGTCGCTACGAGCGCGGCGCGGACGGGACCTGGCACGACGCCCTGCTGATGGACCTGCTGGCGGCGGAGCTCACCGCGGAGCCGACCGCGGAGCCGACGCGGCGGGGTCCGGCTCGCTGACGGCGGGTCGGCCGAGGAGGCGCCGTACCGTTCGGCGGGTCTGGCCGGCCCCGGGCGGCAGCTGGCCCGCCACGATCGAGGCCAGGGCGAGGGCGAAGCCGAGGAGCTGGAGCGGGCCGAGGGTCTGGCCGAGCAGCACGGCGCCGAGCAGCGCGGCCACCAGCGGGGAGCAGAGGGCGAGGACCGCCACCGAGGCGACCGGCAGGGCACCGATGCCCTGGAACCAGAGCACGTACGTGAGCAGGCCGCAGACCAGGCCGAGCCAGAGGTAGCCGAGGACGGCGGGGCCGTCGACGGCGGGCGGCGCGCCCTCCACCAGGAAGGTCAGCGGCAGTAGGAACAGGCCGCCGGAGGTGAGCTGCCAGCCGGTGAAGGCGAGCGGGCCGACGCCGGCGGGGCGGCCCCAGCGCTTGGTGAGCGTGACGCCCAGGCCCAGGGTGACCGCCCCCGCCACGCCGGTGGCGATGCCGACCGGGTCGAGTGCGGCCTTCGGCCCGAGCACCACCAGGCCGACCCCCACCACGCCGACGGCCGCCCAGGCCAGGCGCCGGGCGGAGGGCCGCTCGCGCAGCAGGAGCAGCGCCAACGCGGTGACCACCAGGGGTTGGGCGGAGGCCAGGGTGGCCGCGACCCCGCCGGGCAGGCGCTCGGCGGAGGCGAAGAGGAGTGGCAGGAACAGGCCGATGTTCAGCACGCCGAGGACGGCGCCCTTCCACCACCAGCCGCCCCGCGGCAGCGTCCGGGTGAGGGCGAGCGCGATCAGACCGGCCGGCAGGGCTCGCAACAGGCCGGCGAAGAGCGGGTGGTCGGGCGGCAGGAGTTGAGTCGTGACGATGTAGACGGTGCCCCAGAGCGAGGGGGCAAGAGCGGTACGCATGGTCAAGGCCAGGGTTCGACTGGTCATGACTGGAGTCTCGACTTGATGCATTGATGAGTCCAATACATGTTTGTCAAGGTATTGATCTCGGTCCGTCATTGATCGATGGTTGATCGATGGAACTGCAGCAGATGCGCTACGTCCTCGCCGTGGCCGAGACGTCCAGCTTCACCAGGGCGGCCGAGCGGTGCCTGGTGGTCCAGTCCGCGCTCAGCCATCAGATAGCCCGGCTGGAGCGGGAGCTGGGGGCCCGGCTGTTCGAGCGGACCAGTCGGCGGGTGCGGCTGACCCCGGCCGGGGCGGCCTTCCTGCCCGCCGCCCGGCAGTGCG
>NZ_JBHYKG010000383.1:4964-7316 GCF_042741245.1 Kitasatospora sp. NPDC058965 | reverse complement strand
CGCCCCGGCGGAGGCGCCGATCGCGAAGGCGCCGGTCGCGGCGGCACCGGCCGAGGTCCCGGCCCTGCGGCTGGCCGAGGCGCCGCTGCCGCCCGCCGAGATCGAGCGGCTGGTCAGCGGCGCGCACCACGACCCGCACACGCTGCTCGGGGCGCACCCGACCACCGGCGGCACCGCCATCCGGGTGCTGCGACCGCTGGCCGAACGGGTGGTGATCGAGACCGCCTACGGCCCGGCCGAACTGACCCACCAGCAGTCGGGGCTCTTCACCGGGCTGCTGCCGGGCTCGGCCATCCCCGCCTACCAGCTGCGGGTGGCCTACCCCGGCGGCGCGCTCACCCTCCAGGAGGACGGCTACCGGCTGCCGCCGACCCTGGGCGAGCTGGACCTGCACCTGATCCGGGAGGGCCGGCACGAGCAGCTCTGGCGCGCGCTCGGCGCCCACCCGCGCGAGGTGGACGGGATCGCCGGCACCGCGTTCGCCGTCTGGGCGCCCAACGCGGTCGGGGTGCGGCTGGTCGGCGACTTCAACCACTGGGACGGCACCGGGTTCCCGATGCGCTCGCTGGGGGCCAGCGGGGTCTGGGAGCTGTTCGTGCCGGGCCTGGGGGTCGGCACCCTGTACAAGTTCGAGATCCGCACCCGCGGCGGGGAGCTGGTGCAGAAGGCCGACCCGCTGGCCCGGGCCGCGCAGTGCCCGCCCGGCACCGCCTCGCGGGTCACCGCGTCCGACTACCAGTGGCAGGACGGCGACTGGCTGGCCCGCCGGGCCCGGCTGCAGCACCACCGCGCGCCGATGTCGGTCTACGAGCTGCACCTCGGCTCGTGGCGGCCGGGGCTGGGCTACCGGGAGCTGGCCGAGGTGCTGCCCGGCTACCTGACCGGGCTGGACTTCACCCACGTGGAGTTCATGCCGGTGATGGAGCACCCGTTCGGCGGCTCCTGGGGCTACCAGGTCTCCGGGTTCTACGCGCCGACCGCCCGGTTCGGCTCGCCGGACGACTTCCGGTACCTGGTCGACGCGCTGCACCGGGCCGGGATCGGCGTGATCGTCGACTGGGTCCCGGCCCACTTCCCCAAGGACGGCTTCGCGCTGGCCCGGTTCGACGGCGAGCCGCTCTACGAGCCGGCCGACCCGCGCCGGGCCGAGCACCCCGACTGGGGCACCCTCACCTTCGACTACGGGCGCACCGAGGTGCGCAACTTCCTGGTCGCCAACGCGGTGTACTGGTGCGAGGAGTTCCACGTCGACGGCCTGCGGGTGGACGCGGTCGCCTCGATGCTCTACCTCGACTACTCCCGCGAGGACGGGCAGTGGACGCCCAACCAGTTCGGCGGCCGGGAGAACCTGGACGCGGTCGGCTTCCTGCAGGAGATGAACGCCACCGTCTACCGGCGCTGCCCCGGCGTGGTCACCATCGCCGAGGAGTCCACCGCCTGGGAGGGCGTCACCCGGGCCACCGACACCGGTGGGCTGGGCTTCGGCCTGAAGTGGAACATGGGCTGGATGCACGACTCGCTGGTCTACATGTCCAAGGAGCCGGTGCACCGCAAGTACCACCACAACGAGATCACCTTCTCGATGGTGTACGCGTACTCGGAGAACTACGTGCTGCCGATCTCGCACGACGAGGTGGTGCACGGCAAGGGCGCGCTGGTCGCCAAGATGCCCGGCGACTGGTGGCAGCAGCGCGCCAACCACCGCGCCTACCTGGGCTTCATGTGGGCCCACCCGGGCAAGCAACTGCTCTTCATGGGACAGGAGTTCGCCCAGGGGGCGGAGTTCCACCACGAGGACGGGCCGCAGTGGTGGGTGTTGGACGAGCAGTGGCCGGCCGCCGCTGACCACCGCGGCGTGCAGCGCCTGGTCGGCGAGCTCAACCGGGTCTACCGGTCCGAGCCCGCGCTCTGGGAGCTGGACACCTCCCCGGAGGGCTTCCGCTGGCTGGACGGCGGCGCCGCCGAGGACAACCTGCTCAGCTTCGTCCGGTACGCCGCCGACGGCTCCCCGCTGGTCGCGGTCTGCAACTTCTCCCCCGTGGTCCGGCACGGCCACCGGGTCGGGCTGCCCGCCCTGCCCGGCACCGACCAGCTGTGGCGCGAGGCGCTCAACACCGACGACGAGCGCTTCGGCGGCAGCGGGGTGGCCAACCCGGTCCCGGTCAAGGCCGAGCCGGTGGAGCGGGACGGCCAGCCGCGCAGCGCCGAACTGATCCTGCCCCCGCTCGCCACCGTCTGGCTGCGCCCCGCCTGACCCGCCCTCAGCCCGCTCCGGTGACACGGCTCACCCGCCCCGGGGGGGCGCCCCCCCCACCTGGGGAAGGTCGCGGGCGGCCCCCCCGCCGACGTCGC
>NZ_JBHYKG010000383.1:0-4954 GCF_042741245.1 Kitasatospora sp. NPDC058965 | reverse complement strand
GGTCCCCCCCCCCCCCCCCCCCGCGCCCCCCCCCGCGGGGCCCCCCCCGCGCCCCGGCTGCGAAGGTAGGGTCGTGGCGAGATCCGGCCCCGCGCGGGCCCTGGGGAGCAGGCGGCGAACGGAGTGGGCGGCGTGGCGCGCAGCGTGTACGTGACCGGGATCGACCGGGGGGACGGGCGGCAGGCGGTCGAGCTCGGGGTCATGGAACTGCTCACCCGCCAGGTGGACCGGGTCGGCGTGTTCCGCCCGCTGGTGCACGCCGGCGCCCCGGGCGAGCCCGGCTCCGACCACGTGGTGGAGCTGCTGCGGACCCGCTACCGGATCGACCTGCCGACCGCCGACCTGTACGGCCTCAGCTACGAGGAGGCCACCGCGCTGCAGGCCGCCCAGGGCCAGGACGAGCTGGTCTCCGCCCTGGTCGACCGGTTCCGCGCGCTGGAGCGCCGGTGCCAGGCGGTGCTGGTGCTGGGCACCGACTTCGCCGACACCAACATCCCGGACGAACTGGCCTTCAACGCCCGCCTCGCCAACGAGTTCGGCGCCTGGGTGCTGCCGGTGGTCGGCGGCCAGCACAAGGACCCGGGGGCGGTGGTCGCGGAGGTGCGCAACGCCTACCGGGCCTACTCCGACCTCGGCTGCTCCACCCTGGCGATGATCGCCAACCGGGTGGCGGCGGGCGCCAAGCAGCCGGTGCTGCGCGGGACGAACGGCAAGCTGCCGGTGCCGGTCTACGTGATCCCGGAGGAGCAGGCGCTGGCCGCGCCCACCGTCTCCCAGCTGGTCGAGGCCACCGGCGCCGAACTGCTGCTGGGCGACGCGGCCGGGCTGGCCCGGGACGTGCGCGGCTTCGTCTTCGGCGGCGCGATGCTGCCCACCTTCCTCGGCGCGCTGACCGAGGGCGCCCTGGTGGTGACCCCCGGGGACCGGGCCGACCTGCTGATCGGCTCGCTGGCCGCGCACGCGGCCGGCGCCCCGCCGATCGCCGGCGTGCTGCTGACGCTCGATCAGCACCCGGGCGCGGACGTGCTGGCGCTGGCCGCGCGGCTGGCCCCCGGCACCCCGGTGGCGGTGGTCGGCGAGGGCAGCTGGCCCACCGCGGCGGCGCTCACCCACGTGGAGGGCCGGCTCACCACCGCCAGTCCGCGCAAGGCCGAGATCGCGCTGGGCCTGTTCGAACTGCACGTCGACACGGTCGAGCTGACCGACCGGATCGAGCTGAGCCGCTCCGACCGGGTGACCCCGATGATGTTCGAGCACGAGCTGCTGGAGCGGGCCAGGGGCGCCCGGCGGCACGTGGTGCTGCCGGAGGGCACCGAGGAGCGGGTGCTGCGGGCCGCCGAGATCCTGCTGCGCCGCAACGTCTGCGACCTGACCCTGCTCGGCGAGGTGGACGCGGTGCGCCGCAGGGCGGCGGCCCTGGGCATCGTGCTGCCCACCGACGGCGCCGCCGACCGGGCCCAGCTGCGCCTCGTGGACCCGGCCACCTCCCCGCTGCGCCAGCGCTTCGCCGAGCTCTACGCCGAACTGCGCGCGCACAAGGGCATGACCGTCGAGCTGGCGCTCGACCTGGTCACCGACGTCAGCTACTTCGGCACCCTGATGGTCCAGGAGGGGATCGCCGACGGCATGGTCTCCGGCGCGGTGCACTCCACCGCCGCCACCATCCGCCCCGCCTTCGAGGTGATCAAGACCGCGCCGGGCGCGGCCATCGTCTCCTCGGTCTTCTTCATGTGCCTGGCCGACAAGGTGCTGGTGTACGGCGACTGCGCGGTCAACCCGGACCCCGACGCCCAGCAGCTGGCCGACATCGCGATCCAGTCCGCCGAGACCGCCGCCCAGTTCGGTGTCGAGCCGCGGGTGGCGATGCTCTCGTACTCCACCGGCACCTCGGGCTCCGGGGTGGACGTGGACAAGGTGCGCAAGGCCACCGAACTGGTCCGGGCGGCCCGCCCCGACCTGCTGGTGGAGGGCCCGATCCAGTACGACGCCGCGGTGGACGCGCACGTGGCCGCCACCAAGCTGCCCGGCTCCCCGGTGGCCGGCCGGGCCACCGTGCTGGTCTTCCCCGACCTGAACACCGGCAACAACACCTACAAGGCGGTGCAGCGCTCGGCCGGCGCGGTGGCGGTCGGCCCGGTGCTGCAGGGCCTGCGCAAGCCGGTCAACGACCTGTCCCGCGGCGCGCTGGTGCAGGACATCGTCAACACGGTGGCGATCACCGCGATCCAGTCCCAGAACCAGCCCGACCCGCAGGAGGCGGCCCGATGACCGAGGCGACCCGGGTCCTGGTGCTCAACGCCGGCTCCTCGTCGGTCAAGTACCAGCTGATCGACATGCTGGACGGGTCCCGCGCGGCCGCCGGCCTGGTCGAGCGGATCGGCGAGCACACCGGCCGCCTGGTGCACACCCCGCGCGGCGGCGACCGGCGCGAGTCGGTCCAGGTCTTCGCCGACCACGCGGCCGCCCTCAAGGCGATGGCCGCGGAGCTGGCCGCCGACGGCCTGGGCCTGGACTCGCCCGAGCTGGCCGTGATCGGCCACCGGGTGGTGCACGGCGGCCGGCGGTTCACCGCCCCGACGGTGATCACCGACGAGGTGCTCGGCGAGGTCCGCCGGCTGGTCCCGGTCGCCCCGCTGCACAACCCCGCCAACATCACCGGCATCGAGGTGGCCCGCGCGATGCGGCCCGACCTGCCGCAGGTCGCGGTCTTCGACACCGCCTTCCACACCACCATCCCCGAGCACGCCGCCCGCTACGCGATCGACACCGCGGTGGCCGACGAGCACCGGGTGCGCCGCTACGGCTTCCACGGCACCTCGCACCAGTACGTCTCACGGGCCACCGCCCGGCTGCTCGGGCGCGATCCGGCGGAGCTGAACGTCATCGTGCTGCACCTGGGCAACGGCGCCTCGGCCGCGGCGGTGGCCGGCGGGGTCTGCGTGGAGACCTCGATGGGCCTCACCCCGCTGGAGGGCCTGGTGATGGGCACCCGGTCGGGCGACGTGGACGCCGGGGTGATCTTCCACCTGCACCGGGTCGGCGGGCTCTCGGTGGACGAGATCGACGACCTGCTCAACCGGCGCAGCGGCCTGCTGGGGCTGGCCGGCGAGAACGACATGCGGGAGGTGCTGCGCCGCGCCGAGGAGCAGGACGACCCGGCCGCCCGGCTGGCCCTGGACGCCTACGTGCACCGGCTGCGCAAGTACCTGGGGGCCTACTACGCGGTGCTCGGCCGGGTGGACGCGATCGTCTTCACCGCGGGTGTGGGCGAGAACGCCGCGCCGGTGCGCGCCGCCGCGACCGCGGGTCTGGAGGAACTGGGCATCGCGGTCGATCCCGAGCTCAACTCGGTGCGTTCCAGCGAGGCCCGAGTGATTTCCGCGGAATACTCACGAGTAACCGTCGCGGTGGTACCGACCGACGAGGAGCTGGAGATCGCCCAACAGGCTTTCGCCCTCGTCCGTCCGAGTCATTGACCGGGAATAAGGGGTTTGCCCCAACCCCCGGGAATAACTCATACGGATAGGATCATCCATATGCGCCGAGCGAAAATTGTCTGCACCCTGGGTCCGGCCACGGACTCCTACGAACAGCTGAAGGCCATTGTCGAGGCGGGCATGAACGTCGCCCGCCTCAACATGAGCCACGGCTCCCACCCGGAGCACGAGGAGCGGTACCGCAAGGTCCGCCAGGTCTCCGAGGACACCGGCCGCGCCATCGGCGTGCTGGCCGACCTGCAGGGCCCCAAGATCCGACTGGCGACCTTCGCCAACGGACCGGTGACCGTTGACAACGGCGACACGTTCACCATCACCACCGAGGACGTCCCCGGTGACCAGTACATCTGCGGCACCACCTACAAGGGCCTGCCCGGCGACGTGAAGCCCGGCGACCCGATCCTGATCAACGACGGCGTCATCGCCCTGGAGGTCGTCAGCGTCGACGGCCCGCGGGTGAAGACCGTGGTGGTCGAGGGCGGTGTGCTCTCCAACAACAAGGGCATCAACCTGCCCGGCGCGGCCGTCAACGTCCCCGCCCTGTCCGAGAAGGACAAGGAGGACCTGCGCTTCGCGCTGCGCCTGGGCGTCGACATGGTCGCGCTGTCGTTCGTCCGCAACGCCGCGGACATCGACGACGTGCACAAGGTGATGGACGAGGTCGGCATCCGGGTGCCGGTCATCGCCAAGATCGAGAAGCCGCAGGCGGTCGAGGCGATGGAGGAGATCGTCCTCGCCTTCGACGCCATCATGGTGGCCCGCGGCGACCTCGCGGTGGAGTACCCGCTGGAGAAGGTCCCGCTGGTCCAGAAGCAGCTGATCACGCTGGCCCGGCGCAACGCCAAGCCGGTCATCGTCGCCACCCAGATGATGGAGTCGATGATCCACGCCTCCCGGCCGACCCGCGCCGAGGTCTCGGACGTGGCCAACGCCATCCTGGACGGCACCGACGCGGTGATGCTCTCCGCCGAGTCCAGCGTGGGCAAGTACCCGGTCGAGACGGTCCGGACGATGAGCCGGATCGCCGAGCAGGCCGAGCTCGAACTGCTCTCCCAGGGCCTGCAGCCGCTCAACCCGGGCCGCAAGCCGCGCACCCAGGGCGGCTCGGTCGCCCGCGCCGCCTGCGAGCTGGGCGACTTCCTCAACGCCCAGGCCCTGGTGGCGTTCACCAAGTCCGGCGACACCGCGCGCCGGCTGTCCCGGTACCGCTCGCCGATCCCGGTGATCGCCTTCACCCCGGACGCCTGCACCCGCAACCAGCTCGCGCTGAGCTGGGGCGTGGAGGCGTACGTGACCGAGCAGGTGGCCACCACCGACGAGATGGTCGGCCAGGTCGACCGCGAGCTGCTCAGCATGAAGCGGCTGGCCGAGGGCGAGACGGTGATCGTCACCGCCGGCTCGCCGCCCGGCGTGCCGGGCAACACCAACATGGTCCAGGTCCACCACCTGGGTTCGCG
>NZ_JBHYKG010000382.1:0-7319 GCF_042741245.1 Kitasatospora sp. NPDC058965 | reverse complement strand
GTACCGGGCGAGGGCGGCGACGGCGGTGGTCCACTTCTTGGTCATCGGGTCTCCGTGGTGGGGTGGCTGACTGGGGCTCGGCTCCCCCACGGGCGGCCGGTCGCCCGGCCGGTCGCCGGTCGCCCGGCATGCCAGTGGTCCGCGCCGTGTGTGCGCGGATCGTGCGCCGAGAGTGGAGAGGTTGCGGTGCCATGCTCATGCAGAAGTGGGCCCGGCGCAATGGGGCGACCGGACCATCTCTCGTGTCGGTGAGGCGAGTTGGCCGACACCGGCGGAGCCCGGCGAAGGATCCGCCGTGAGTGCCGACCGGGTCGCCGGTGCGGCGCGGCGCGGTCGGCACCGCACCGGTGGTCACTGGCGGGCTCGGCCCCGCCGGCGCGACCCGTTGCCGGTTTCGCGCGCCGAACTCTTGGGAAACCGGCCCCGCGTTGACGCGGACCTGCCGTAGCCTCACGTCCACCAGTACTGGCCATTCCCTGGGGGGAACGTGAACTCGCTTACGGCAAAGGCTCGTTTGTTACTCTCGCTGGCGCTCGCCGGGGCGCTGCTGGCCACCGGCGCCGCCGCCGCGAACGCCGCCCCGACCTCCGCTCCGACCTCCGCTCCGGCCGTCGATCCCGTTCCGGGCGGCGAGGCCACCATCACGCTGCCGGCCGGCCCCTGGGGCCACCCGCTCGTCAGCGCGGACGGCACCACTGCCTACCTCGGGGTCGGGCAGGGCGACTCCGGCAACAGCCTGGAGGTGATCGACACCCAGGCCGGGGAGATCACCGCGGGGGTGCAGGTCGGCAACGACGTGTGGAGCGGCCCGAAGGTGTTCGGCGCCGACGGCAAGCTGATCTACCTGGTCACCGAGGGAACCCTGAACGTCTTCGACACCACCACGAACACCGTTCGTGCCCGCATCCCGTACCCGGACCAGCCCCGCCCCGCGGGCTACCGGCCGGGCGGGACCGTGGGCCTGGCCATCAGCCCGGACGGATCGACGCTCTACCTGGACCAGGACCAGCCCTTCGCCGACTTCCAGCCGCCCGTCGGCCAGGGCCGCATCCTCACCTTCTCCGTCGCACGGAACGCCTTCACCGACATCACGCCCCTGCCGGCCGGGGTGCTGCAGTCGATCCTGCTCCGGCCGAACGGCAAGGACGCGTACGTCACGACCCCGCAGGGCGTGCTCCACCTCGACGTCTCGGGCGCCCACCCCGCGGTGGTGCGCACCGTCACGTCGGCGGCCTTCAACGGCACCGTGAGCCTGAGCCCGGACGGCACCCGGTTGTACGCGCTGGCCGCCGGCAACCACGAGCTCGTGCTCGACCTCACCACCGACACCCAGCTGGCGGACATCGACCTGAAGACCCCGTTCGCCGTCGAGGACACGGCGATGAATCCGGACGGTACCCGCCTGTACGTCTCGGTGGACACCCAGAACCCCGGACCGACGATCTACGCCTACGACACGGCGACCAACACGCCCGTCCCCGGCGAGACCGTCTCGCCCTCCGACCTGGAGCACGCGCTGAGCATGGCGGTGGGCCCGGACGGCCGGACGCTCTACGTCGCCGGCTACAACTCCTCCGACAACGTGGGCTCCTACCTGCAGATCATCAGCATCTGACCAGTCGGCAGGACATGTGGCGGGTCCGGCTCTCCGGGCCCGCCACTGACGGTCCGCCGCCACCGCCCGGCGGGGCCGAAGGCTGCACGTGCCCGGCGGCCGGGGTGCACCTGCGCCCGGGTCGCGGCCGCCGGCCGGGGCAGGCCCAGCTCGCGTCGCCGGTCCGCCCGATCAGCTCGGAGGCGGTCACCGGCCCGACACGCGCCGTGCCCGCCAGCACGATGATCTGCTCGGTCGTTCCGGCGGCGTACGCGGCGGACTCCTGCACCGCGCCGGCCCGGATCCGCACCGGGCGGGGCGGTGTGCCACGGCGTCAGCCCCGCGCGCTGCGTGCGGAATCCGTCCTGCCGGGAAGGGCCCCGGTGCAGGGGGCGTTTTCGCGGTCCGCTACATTCCGTGCTCGCCACGGCTGCGGCTCGCAGCCCGAGATCGTGAACCACCGCGCCCCCCTGGAGCCCCGATGCACCACCCCGTCCGACGTACCGCCGCCGGGCTCGGCGCTGCCGCACTGCTCGTCGCCACGGCGCCGGCGGCGCTCGCCGAGACCGCTGCGCCCACGCCCGGTCGGCTGGCGTTCGACATGACGGCCGACCGGACCACCATCACGCCCGGCGGCCCCGCGGTGACCTTCACCGTCCGGATCGTGAACCAGCGCAACACGGACTGTCTGGCCCTGCCGTACTTCGTGTTCGCGGACCAGGCCGGAAAGGTCTTCGCCGCCGACGAGAAGATCAGCTACGAGTTCGGCGGCACCCCCGACCTGCCGGCGGTCCTGGTCAAGGGCCAGGAGAGCAAGGCCGGTCCGCTGGAGTACCTCGCGGCGACCGACGCCTCCGGGACGCCGTACTCGGGCAGTTGGCAGTGGATCGGCTCCGGCGACTCGGGCCACGAGATCACCGTCTCCGTGCAGCTCACCGGCGATGTGCCGGCCGGCCCCGCCACCGCCACGCTGATCACCGACAGTGTGACCTTCGAGCCGAGCAACTCCCAGCAGATCCTGACCGACCACGTGACCGACAAGGCCACGCTCCCGATCACCATCGCCGCGCCCGCGGGTACCGCCTCGGGCAAGCCCACCGGTAGTACCGGCCCGGCCGCCCAGGCCTCCACCGTGCCGCCTGCGGCACTGCCGACCCTCCCGGCCCAGCCCGTGCCCACCGCCGTCCCCACCACTGCGACCACCCGGCCCGGTTCCCGCAGCAGTTCCCCGGCCCTGGCCAGCACCGGCGGCGGGAGCGGCACCGGGACGCTCGCCGCCCTGGGCACGGCGGTCCTCGCCGCCGGCACGCTGACCGTCGTGGCGGTGCGCCGCCGGGCGCGACACCGCTGATCCCCCACCGCGGCAGCACGGCGGCCCGTCGGCCGGGTCGGTGATCGGCGCCACGCTGCCTGTGCGCCGAGCAACGCCGCCGGGTGCCGCTCCCACGCCGCGGCGTGGCACCCGTCGGCGTGGGAGCGGCGCCGTGCGGGCTCAGCCCGGCGCGTCCATGAGGGAGGTGAGGTAGGCGTCCAGCCGCTCCGTCACCACCCTCGTCGTCAGCTCGGTCCGCCCTGCCTCCTGCCACGGTTGCGCGACCCACTGCACCTCCTCGGAGAACGCCAGTGGTACCCGCACCTGCCAGTACAGCCGCTCGTCCGCGGTGCCGGCCAGCAGCCCGCCGGCCTCCTGGTAGGCCTCGGTGAAGCGCAGGCCCCACGCCGGGCCGTGCAGCAGGGCGAGGTTGGTGGAGCAGTGCGCCACGTCGAGGTCCGCCGGGCCCCACGAGGCCGCCGCCCAGTCGACGACGCCGGTGATCCGGGCACCGGCGGCACCGGCAGCGCTGGCAGCACCGGCCCGGTCGTCGGGCGGCAGGTCGAACAGCACGTTGCCGGGCTGGAAGTCCCGGTGCAGGAAGCGCCCTTCGTAGCGCGGCGCGGGCGCGCGGAGCAGGTCGATCGCGGCGGCCCAGGCCGCGGCGTCGGCGCCCTCGGGGGTCACGACCGTGTCGGCGGTCGTCAGCGCCACGTACTCGCGGGGTCGGACGGCCGGTCGCACCGCGTGGACCGCGACGAGTTGACGGGCCAGCAGGGGCAGCCGCGTCTCCAGCCCCTCGTCCGCGAGGACCGCCCGCCCCGGCAGGTGGGTCATGAGGAGCGAGGGGTACTCGCAGTGCGCGGCGGCCGGATCGACGGCGACGAGTCCGGGCGCCGACACTCCGGTACCGGTGCCCGTGCCGGTGAGCGTGGTCAGGGCGTCGGCCTCCCGGTGCAGGAGGTCCTCGGCCGGCCCCTGCCGGGTCGGGTCGACGAAGGAGCGCAGCACCAGGTGCCGGATCCCCCCGCCGCGCGTGCCGATGGTCAGCCGCCGCATCTCGGCGGTGGCGCCGCCGAGCAGCGCCTCGGCTCCGACGATCCGCTCGCCGGCCGCGAGGTGCCGGCGTACCCAGGCCAGGGTCAACGGTCGGACGGTCGCCGCTTCCTCATGGTTGGTCACCCTGCCACCTCACCATCCGGGCGCCGGGGCCGGCGAACCCTTTTCCGCGCGCGGGCGCCTCAGCGCGTCGAACGGGCGGGGGCGAGTTGGTCGAAGCAGTAGTAGAGGGCCACCACGGCATGGGTGGCGAGCATGGCGACCGGGCTGACGAAGGCGAGGCCGAGGGCCGCGAGGTAGCAGACACCGCCGATGCCGAAGCGGCGCCTGGCCGCCCGCTTGGCCTCCGCCGGGATCGGGGTGTGCAGCGTGCGGGCGTCGCGGGTGAAGGAGAGGAAGAGCAGGGAGAAGGCGGCGCTCATCGCGACCATGGTGGCGGCGTAGACCGCCGCGGCGGTGTGGGCGTCCGCGTGGCGGGCGGTCAGGTAGGTCGCCAGCAGGCGGGTGGGGAACGGGATCACCGACACGGTCAGCAGCAGGACCAGGTTGGCGAACAGGGTCGGGCGGTCGACCCGCCGCGCGAGGGCGCACATCGCGTGGTGGTTGATCCAGATGATGCCGATGACCAGGAAGCTGACCAGGTAGGCGAAGTAGGCCGGCCACTGGTGGGCCAGCGCCGAGGCCAGCGACTGGCCGTCGAGACCCCCGGGGTCGGGCACGTTGAGGTCCAGGACGAGCAGGGTGATCGCGATGGCGAACACGCCGTCGCTGAAGGCCTCGAGACGGCTGGTGCTGAAGTCCGCGACTCCTGCGGCGGCAGCGGGCGGGGGCGTCTTCTCGGTCGCGTCGTGCGTCACGTTGTCGTTCCCGTGGTCATGGACGTTGTCGGTCACGCGTCGGCCCGGCCGGTCCGGGTCGGGTCGAGCGTGATCTCGACCGCTTCCTCGGCCCGCAGCAGCCGCAGTGCCACCGGGCCGTCGCAGGGGGCCGCGAGGTCCTCGCTGGTGCGCACCTGGGCCCCGTCGCGATGGGTGATCAGGTCGCCGGCCCGCAGGCCGGCCCGGTCCGCGGCGCTGTCGGCGGCGACGCCGGCGACGAGCAGGCCGGTGCGGTCGGTCAGGCCGACCGCGGCGCGGCGCTGGCGGGCGATCCGCGCGGGTTCGACGGTCGCTCCCCACACCTGGGCGGCGCCGGCGCCGACCTGCTCGAACGAGACGAGGAGCTTGCGCAGCATGGCGGCGAGTTGGTCCTGCTCGCCCGGGGAGAGCGCGGACAGCAGCCGGTCCTCGCCGGCCAGGTGCGCCGGCGCGATCCGGTCGAAGAGCTGCAGTCCGCTGTCGGTCAGTCGGACGGTGCTGCTGCGCTTGTCGACCGGATCGGGTTCGCGCACCACGACACCGCGTTGTTCGAGGCGGGCCAGCCGCACGCTGACCGTGCCGGAGGTCAGCCCGAGCGAGTCCATCAGGCGCGCCTGGCCGAGCTGGTACGGGTAGCCGGCGCGGCGCAGGTTCACCAGGACCTGGAAGTCGGCCGGGGTGAGGTCGAATCCGGCGAACACGTCGGCCAGCGCCGTGTCGAGGTGGCTGCGCACCCGCGCGAGGCGGGTGATCACCCCGACCGGTGCCACCGCGAGGTCGGGGCGTTCGAGGTGCCACTGCTCCAGGATCGCGTCCACGCTGTCGCGGATGCCGCTGTTGTCCTCCATGACCCAAGACTAGAGGAATACTTCCCTTACCGAGATTGCTTAGGCCAAATGCTTGGACTCAAGCGATATGATCCGACTCAGCGGATCACCCCCTTCCTTCGGAGGCAGTTCTCATGTCCGGCATATCTCCCGCCAAGGTTGATGTCGCAACGACCTCGTCCGACCACCACATGCGGGTCGACGCCCTCGGCAGCCGCCCCCGCGAGATCCTGATCGTCGTCGCCAACCCGACCGTCAGCAGCAACAACCACTGGCCCGTGGGCTTCTGGGGAGCCGAGCTCACCCACCCGTACTACGAGCTGACCGAGGCCGGCTTCCGGGTCACCATCGCCTCCCCCGCCGGCGGGAAGGTGGAGATGGACTCGCTGTCCGACCCCCGCGACCCGTCCGAGTGGGCCGCGGAGGACCTGATCACCATGGGCTTCGTGAACACCCCCGCCCTCGCGGCGCTGCTGGAGGACACCCCTGCCCTCGACGACCTCGACCTCGACCGGTACGAGGCACTGCTGATCGCGGGCGGGCAGTCACCGATGTTCACCTTCCGGGACAACAAGCCCCTCCACCAGGCCGTCCGCGCCTTCTGGGAGGCCGAGAAGGTCGTCGCGGCCTACTGCCACGGCGTCGCCGCCCTCGTCGACTGCGAGCTGGCCGACGGCACCGCCCTGGTGGCCGGCCGCACCCTCACCGGCTTCTCCAACACCGAGGAGGACTACGGCAACCGGGCCGCCGGCGTGCAGATCATGCCCTGGAGCGTGGAGGACGCCCTGCGCGAGCGCGGCGCCAACTACATCAGCGCCGGCCTGTTCAAGCCCTTCGCCGTCCGCGACGGCCGCCTGATCACCGGTCAGCAGCAGTACTCCAGCCGCAAGGTCGCCCAGGCCGTCATCGCCGCCCTCGGGGTCTGACCCCGTCCTGTTCCGTTTGTCCCGTCTGGTAGGAGAGCACACCCCGTGAGCACCGCAGTCATCGGAACCGGATTCATCGGCGGCACCCTCGGCCGGGCCTTCGCCCGGGCCGGGCACCCCACCGTCTTCGGCTCCCGCACCCCGGACACCGACACCACCGCGCAGGACAGCGGCGCCGGCACGGCCGGCATCGCCGACGCCATCGCCCAGGCCGACACCGTCGTCCTCGCCGTTCCCGCCGCCGCCGTCGAGGACCTCCTCAAGGCCCACGGCCACGCCCTCGCGGGCAAGCTGGTGGTCGACGCCGCCAACAACATCACCGGCCCCGTGGCCCACCACGCGGACCTCGTGGCGCTGCACGCCCCGGGCGCGCGCTACGCCCGCGCCTTCAACACGCTCGGCGGCGAGAACTTCGCCGAGCCCGACTTCGACGGCACGGCCGCCGACCTGTTCTACTCCGCCCCCGAGGGCGACCGGTCCACGCTCGACGCCCTGATCACCGCCGTCGGCCTGCGTCCGCAGTACCTCGGCGACCGGCAGCACGACACGGTGGACGGCGTCCTGCGCCTGTGGTTCGCCCTCGCCGTCGGGCAGGGCCGGGGGCGCCACCTCGCGTTCCGCACCCTGACCCGCTGACGGTCGGACCCGCTGACCGTCGGACCCGTGCGGCCCCCTAACCGGGGGGGGCCCCCCCGCGACACCCCCCCCCCCCCCGCCGCACCGCCACCCGGAGCGGCCCCCCCC
>NZ_JBHYKG010000381.1:0-7320 GCF_042741245.1 Kitasatospora sp. NPDC058965 | reverse complement strand
ACGTGGCGCCCGGCGGACACACGCCGCACGCCACTCGGGAATCACGGGTCGGAGAGGCCGTGATATGCCGCTGGAATGCCTTCGGAATTATGTGTGCGGGCGGGGCCGGCCCGCCCGCCGGTCAGCGTGCGCCGGCCACCAGGACGGCACCCTGCGGGGGCACCCGGGACTCGAACGGCCGGGGGTCGAGAGATCGGGTGTCGAGAGGTCGGGGTTCGAACGGGCGGGGAGCCCGGGAGTGGGGTGCGCGCGGGTGGGGTGCCCGGGGCCGGGGTTCGTTCGCCTGCGGCACGGCGGACTGCGGCACGATCGGCTGCGGCACGGCCGGCTGCGGCGCCCGGGTGGCCGACGGCAGCAGCATGACGCAGCGCAGCCGGTGGTGGTAGGCGGGCAGCAGCACCCGGGAGGTCACGGTGATCTGCTCCGACGACACGTGCGGCAGCCGCAACCGGTACCGGTGCCCCTGGCGGAAGGCGACGAACTTCGACTCCCGCGCCCAGATCCGGCGGCAGTCGGGGTCCCGCAGCAGGTCCTGCAGCAGGGCGCCGATCGCCTCCTGCCCGGGCGAGCCGGTGGTCACGGCGAAGCGCAGCATCGCCAGGTAGACCTCGGCATGCTCCTGCCAATCCATGAGCTGGTCCCGGGCCTGCGGATCGGCCAGCGCCCAGCGCATCAGATTGGCCCCCGGCTCCAGCACCCAGGGGAACCACTGGGCCATGAGCGCGTTGTAGCCCAGGATGTTCCAGGACCCGTCCGTCAGATAGGCGGGGAACTGGGTCTGCGCGGTCACCAATTGCAGCAGCGCCAATTGCCCCTCGGCCTCGCCGTCCTCGTCGGCGAGGGCGAGCCCGGCGCCGTCGATCGCCCGGCTGTACAGCACCATGCGTTCGTCGGGCCCCAGCGCCAGCACCTGGGAAATCCGGCCGAGAATGTCACTGGAAAGCGAGACCGGATCACCGGATTCGAGGCCCCGGTACCACCGTTCGCTCACCCCGATGCGGGCCGCGACCTCCTTCTGCGGGAGCGCCTTTTCGCGCCGGAGTTTGACGCCGGCGTCGGCCCGCCAGACGCGCAGGAGTTGGCACAGCTCCAGGGCCCCGGGAGCGGTTTCGGACACGGGCGCGCGACCGTGGTTGTCCATGGTCCCCATCGGTACTGAATTCCCCCTCGTGGCGGTCGGACGGCAGACGTTCGACTCGGCGTCGAGTCTAGGTCATCGGTAACTGTTCGTCGACAGTTCCTCACCGTTGTGTGAAGCAGGCAACAGTGACCGGGCGCCACCGATGACCGAATGATTACCCGCCCTTTACTCACGGGCAATCAACTGCCGCACCGCGTCAGACAGTTGCGTGCTCGACCGCAGCTGCGGCCAGGCCGCTGATCAGCGGGTGGACCCGGGTGCCGTCGCCGTCCAGCTCGGGCTGGAAGAGCGTGGCCAGGAAGAAGGGGTGGGAGGGCAGTTCGGCGATCCGGACCTCCCCGGTGGCGTCCGTCCCGGTGAAGGCCAGGCCGTGCTCGCGCAGCACGCCCAGCAGCTGCGGGTTCGGCCCGTAGTTGCAGTGGTAGCGCGCCTGCATCCGGTCCGCGCCGAGCAGCTGCGCGGCCCGGGAGCCGGGGGCGACATTGACGGTCCCCTCGTGGCCGACCAGCGAGCAGGCGAGCGCGACGATCACGGCGTCCTCGTCGGCGGTGGCCGGGGCGTTCTCGGCATGGCCGGCCCGGTCGAGGCCGCAGACGGTGCGGGCGAACTCCAGCAGGGCGTGCTGGAACCCGCCGCAGGTGCCGAGGAAGGGGATGCCCCGCTCGCGGGCGGTGCGGATCCCCGCCAGCACCCCCTCCTCACTGCGGTAGGGGCTGCCGGGCAGCACCCAGACCGCGTCGAAGCCGTCCAGGCCGCGCCCGGCGTCCTCGGACGGGATCCAGTAGGCGTCCAGCTCCAGCCCGTCCCGCAGGCGCAGCGCCTCCAGCAGACCGGGGACGCGGGCATGCGAACGAACGGCGTCGGAGCGGTCCCCGACCAGGGCGATGCGTGCGGTGCGGTTCATGGCCACCATCCTGCCGAGCAGATCGCATCAGGTCCAACGATGGTTTCTGCATCGAGCATAAGAAATCCTGATGCATACTGCTGCCCATGGATCCGCACCTGCTCCGCACCTTCGTCGCGGTCCTCGAGCACCGCTCCTTCTCGGCCGCCGCCGCGGCGCTGGGCTACACCCAGTCCGCCGTCTCGCAGCACATCGCGGCGCTGGAGGCCGACCTGGGCACCCGGCTGATCGAGCGCCGGCCAGTGGCGCCGACCACGGCCGGGGAGCGGCTGATGGAACACGCGCCCGGCCTGCTGCTGCGGCTGGACGCCGCCCGCGCCGACCTCGCCCGCCTGCACGACACCCGCCCCAGCCGGCTGACCCTCGCCCACACGCCCGCCGCCCTGGGCCCGGCCGTCGCCCGGGCACTGGCCGGGCTGCACAGCTCGGCCCACCCGCTGGACCTCGAAGTCCGGGTTCTCGGGCACCAGGCGGTGATCGAGGAGGTGCTCACCGGCCGCGCCGACGTCGGCCTGGTCGACGGCGCGACCGCGCCCAGCGACCCGCTCCCGCTGCCCGACCTGGGCCCCACCACCACGCTCGCGGCCGCCGAGGAGGCGCTGGCCGTGCTCTTCCCGGACGACCACCCGCTGGCCGGGCGCGGCTCGGTGCGCCTGACCGACCTCAGCCAGGCGCACTGGATCGACGCGCCCGACACCGCGATCCCGCTGGAGCGCCTGCGCGCCGTCTGCCGCACCGACGGCTTCCGGCCCCGCATCCGCCACCGCGGCACCGACCTGCACGGCCTGGCCGCCCTGGCCGCCGCCGGCCACGGCCTCGCGGTGCTCCCGCTGCCGCTGGCCGCGGTGCTGCCCGGCATCGCCGCCGTCCCGCTCTCCCAGCCCCGCCTGGTGCACCGCACCGAGCTCATCCACCCCGCCAGTCCCACCGGGGCCGCCCGGCGGCTGGCCGGGCTGATCGCCGACGCCGCGTGACCCGCCCAACATAACGGTCTGTCATCTTCGCCTTGGTGACGCCCAGTTGTGGGTAGGTAACCGGTCCGGCCCGCGGCGCGCGGGCCGCCGGTTCGAGACGGGGCGCGAGGTGTCCGTGACGGGTGGTCCTGGCAGTGCTGACCGCGTCGACGCGTTGCTGCAGCTCAGGGGGGTCAACAAGCACTACGGCCCGGCGCACGTGCTGCGCGACGTCGACCTCGACGTGCGGGCCGGCGAGGTCGTGGTGCTGCTCGGCGCCTCCGGGTCCGGCAAGTCGACGCTCTGCCGGTGCGTGAACCGGCTGGAGACCGTCGACTCCGGCGAGATCCTGCTGGACGGCACCCCGATCCCGGCCGAGGGCCGCGAACTCGCCCGGCTGCGCGCGCAGGTCGGCATGGTGTTCCAGTCGTTCAACCTGTTCGGCCACCGCACCGTGCTGGACAACCTCACCCTCGCGCCGGTCCGGGTCCGCGGGCTGCCCCGCGAGCGGGCCGAGGCCCGCGCGCTGGAGCTGCTCGACCGGGTCGGGCTCGCCGACAAGGCCACCGCGCACCCGGCCCAGCTCTCCGGCGGCCAGCAGCAACGCGTGGCGATCGCCCGGGCGTTGGCCATGGACCCGCGGCTGCTCCTGTTCGACGAGCCGACCTCCGCGCTGGACCCGGAGATGATCGGCGAGGTGCTGGACGTGATGACCGAACTCGCCGCCGAGGGCATGACCATGCTGGTGGTGACGCACGAGATGGGCTTCGCCCGCCGCGCCGCCGACCGGGTCGCGTTCCTGGACCGGGGCCGGATCCTGGAGACCGCGCCGCCCGACGTCTTCTTCGAGCACCCGACCACCGACCGCGCCCGCGACTTCCTCGCCAAGATCCTGCGGCACTGACGGCCGCCCCCGACCCTCCCGCGCCACCGAGCGCCCCACGCCTGCAAGGAGACCACCGGATGACCTCCCGCACCGCCCTGTCCGTCCCCGCGCTGCTGCTGACCTTGACGGTCGCGGCCGGTCTGACCGCCTGCAGCTCCTCCGGCAGCAAGCTGCCGGCCCCGCCCGGCTCCACCGCCACCGGGGACGGCTACCAGCAGGTGATCGACGACGCGCCGGTGGCCGCCGACGCGGACATCCCGGCGGGCAGCCTGATGGCGCAGATCAAGGCCCACGGCACCCTGAACGTCGGCGGGACCGACTCCGCCGCGCTGTTCGCCCTCAAGGACCCGGTCAGCGGCAAGGTGACCGGCTTCGACGCGGGCCTGGCCGAGATGCTGGCCAAGTACATCATCGGCCGGCCGAGCACCAAGCGGGTCCAGATCGACGTCTCCACCCGTGAAGTGCTGCTGCAGAACGGCACGGTGGACACGGTGATCGCCACCTACACGATCACTCCGGCCCGCGCGCAGAAGATCGCCTTCGCCGGCCCGTACTACTCCTCCGGCGACGCGATCCTGGTCAAGGCGTCCGACACCAGCATCAGCAAGGCGTCCGACCTGAATGGCAAGTCGGTCTGCACCGAGACCAACTCGACCGCCGCCAACGACATCAAGCAGTACGCCCCGAGCGCCCAGGTGGTGCTCTTCCAGACCAACGCCGAGTGCCAGCAGGCCGTCGAGCAGGGCCGGGCCCAGGCCTACGTGCTGGACCAGGCGCTGCTGCTGGGCGACGCGGCGCGGGACAAGAACGTCAAGGTGGTCGGCCAGCCGTTCACCGAGGAGCCGTACGGCATCGGCGTGCCGCAGAGCTCGCCCGCCATGAAGACCTTCGTCAACAACTGGCTGAAGCTGATCGAGCAGGACGGCGAGTGGGCCAAGCTGTGGAAGGCGACCATCGGCACCGAACTGTCCGGTGACGCCCCGACGCCGCCCGTCATCGGCTCGGCCGCCGGGAGCTGAGGCCGGTGCCGACGGGGGTCCTGGGCCAGCTCGGCGACGGCCTGCTGCTCACGGTGGAGATGACCGCGCTGGCCTTCGCGGGCGCGCTGGTGCTGGGGGTGCTGCTGGCGGTCTGCCGGATCAGCCCGGTGCCCCCGCTGCGGCTGGCCGGCGCGGCGTACGTCACGGCGTTCCGCAACATCCCGCTGCTGGTACTGCTGGTGCTGTTCGTCTTCGGGCTGCCCGAGATCGGACTGCTCTACCCGCTGTTCGCGACCGTGGCGCTCACCATGGCGCTCTACTGGGCCGCCTTCGTCTGCGAGGTGGTGCGCTCGGGCGTGCGGACCGTGCCGCGCGGCCAGATCGAGGCGGCCCGGGCGCTCGGCCTGACCTTCACCCAGTGCCTGCGCCACGTGGTGATCCCGCAGGCGCTGCGCTCGATGGTGCAGCCGCTGGGCAACGTCTTCATCGGGCTGGCGCTCGGCACCTCGCTGGCGGCCGCCGTCGGGGTGCCCGAACTGACCGGCCAGGCCCAGCTGGTGACGCTCAAGTACGACAACCCGCTGACCAGCTTCGCGCTGACCACGGCGGTCTACGTGGCGATCACGCTCAGCTCCGGGCTGCTGGCCGGCCGGATCGAGCGGAAGGTGGCGATCGAACGGTGAACGACGACCAGCTCTTCGACGCCCCCGGCCCGCGCGCCCGGCGCCGGATCAGGATCGCCACCGCCGCCTCGGTCCTGCTGCTCGCCGGCCTCCTCTCCCTGGCCCTGCGCCAGTTCGCGGCGCACGGCCAACTGGCGGCGGCCCAGTGGCAGATGTTCTCGCAGTGGCCGATCCTGCGGTTCCTGCTCGACGGCGTCGGCCAGACCCTGCTGGTCACGGCCGTCGCCGCCGCGCTGGCGCTGCCGCTCGGCGCGCTGGTCGCGCTGGTCCGGCTCAGCCGCAACCGCTGGGCCCGGGCGGTGGCCCGCGGCTACGTCGAGCTGTTCCGCGCGGTGCCGCTGCTGTTGCTGCTGTACGTCTTCCTGTTCGGCCTGCCCAGGGCCGGGCTGACCTTCCCGGTGTTCTGGCAGCTGGTCGTCCCGATCGTGCTCGGCAACGCGGCCGCACTGTCCGAGATCTTCCGGGCCGGGGTGCTGGCGCTGGACCGCGGCCAGTCCGAGGCCGCGTACAGCCTGGGCATGACCTACTGGCAGGCGATGGCCTGGGTGGTGGTCCCGCAGGCGGTCCGCCGGCTGGTCCCGAGCCTGGTCAGCCAGCTGGTCCGGCTACTCAAGGACTCCACCCTGGGCTACGTGGTCAGCTTCCTCGAACTGCTGCACAAGGCGCAGGTGCTGGGCGAGTACTACCACAGCGTGCTGCCCACCTACCTGGTCGCGGCGGCCTGCTTCGTGCTGATCAACACCGCGCTGTCCGCGCTGGCCGGGTGGCTCGAACGCCGCTCCGGCCGACCGGTCCGGGCCCCGGAGCGGGCGGCGGACGCCCGGACGGGCGGACCGCAGCTCACCCGCCACAGGTGATCCGCGGACGGGGTGCCGGCTCCTAGCCTCGAACCGTCGCCCGGTCCGGTGGGCCGGGTGGCGGACCCGCGTGGAAGGAGCACCGCCATGGCCGAGGACGTCCTCGCCGAAACCGGGCCCGTCGACTACCTGGTGGTCGAGTTCCCGGGCAACCGCATGACCGGGGAGGGTCTCCCCCTGCTGATCGACCTGGTGGACCGGGGTGTCATCCGGATCCTGGACTTCGCCTTCGTGGGCAAGGACGCCGACGGCACCGTGATGGGCATGGAACTGGCCGACTTCGACGGCGACGGGCAGCTCGACCTGGCCGTCTTCGAGGGCGTCGGCTCGGGCCTGGTCGGCGCCGACGACCTGAGCGAGGCCGCCGCCGTCATCGAGCCCGGCAACTCCGCCGGCGTGCTGATCTACGAGAACCTCTGGGCCGCCCCGTTCGCCGCGGCCCTGCGCCGGGGCGGCGCCCGCCTGGTCGCCAGTGGGCGGATCCCGGTGCCGGACCTGCTGCAGTCCCTGGAGGAGCTGGAGAACGGCCCGGCCGACTGAGCCGGCCGACCGCCCCCGGGCGGAGCCAACGAGAGGAGAGACGCGTCATGCCTGGACTGTTGCGCGGTGTCGCACGCACCGCCGTCGTCGCCGGAACGGCGACCGCCGTGTCCAACCGGGTCTCCCGCCGTCAGGCGGGTCGCTGGGCCCAGCAGGAGACGGCCGCCGCCCCGCCCCCGCCCCCGCCGCCCGCGCCGGCGCCCGCGGCCCCCGCCGCTCCCGCGGCGCCGAGCATGGACGACAAGATCTCCCAGCTGCAGCAGTTGGCGCAGCTGCGGGACCAGGGCGTCCTCACCGAAGCGGAGTTCGAGGCGCAGAAGCAGCGGATCCTGGCCGGCTGACCCGGCCGCCACCCCGCACCGGACCCGCCGCGCAC
>NZ_JBHYKG010000380.1:0-7402 GCF_042741245.1 Kitasatospora sp. NPDC058965 | reverse complement strand
GCCGCGGACGGCGCGGCGGCTCACCGGCGCCGCCGGCGGCCGGCCGTGCGCAGCGCTCCGCCACCGGTGCGCCCGACGGCGTCGCGGTAGTCGAGCAGCTGGCGCGGCATGTCGAAGGCCACGGCGGCCACCAGTTGGGTGCCGCGGGCGGTCTCGCGGTGGTAGGCGGCCACGAAGCTGCCGGTGCGCAGCGAACCCTCCACCACCTCCATCCGCTCGCCCAGCGCCGGCATCCCGACGGCCTGCAGCCGGGTGCCGTGCTGCTCGGACCAGAACCGCGGGACCGGGGTGAACGGCCGCGCCCGGTCCGGCCCGTGCAGCAGCGTGTCGGCGGCGTGCTGGCCCATCTCCACGGCGTGGATGAGGTGTTCGACCCGCCGGGGGACGGCGTCGAAGCGGGTGTTGGGCCAGCGGGCGACGTCGCCGGCGGCGACCACGTCCGGCAGCGCGCGCCCGCCGAGGTCCACCGCCCGGCAGCTCGCGTCGCACAGCACGCCGTCGGTGACGTCCAGTCCACTGTCGCGCAGCCACTCGGTGCGCGGCACGCTGCCCAGGCCCAGCACCACGAAGTCGGCGTCCACGACCTCCCCGTCGTCCAGCCGCAGCCGCAGGCCGGATCCGGTGTCGGTCCAGGAGCTGATCCGGGTGTTCAGGCGCACGTCGACGCCCGCCCGGGCCTGGATCCGGCCCACCACCTCGCCCAGCCGGCTGCCCAGCACCCGGCGCAATAGCGGGGCGCTGTGCACCACCAGGGTCACGTCCATGCCCTGGTCCCGAGCGGTGCAGGCGAGTTCGCAACCGACGAAGCCGCCGCCGAGGATCACCACGTGCCGGGCGCGGGCCGCCTGCATGGCCGCCTGGATCGCGGCGGCGTCGGCCAGCGTGCGCACGGTGCGGATCCGGTCGGTGAGCACCGGTGTCTGCGGCAGCCGCTTGGCGTCCACCCCGGTGGCGATCACCAGGCCGTCGTAGGGCAGTCGTTCGCCGCCGCGCAGGTGCAGCTCCCGGCGGTCCGGATCGAGGCCGATCAGGTGGGTGCCGAGCAGCCAGTGCGCCTCCAGTGCGTCGTCGGCGCGGAACCGCAGGTCCTCGTCGCCGAGTTCGCCGGCCAGGAACTGCTTGGACAGCGGCGGGCGGCTGTACGGACGGTGCACCTCCTCGCCGACCAGCACCAGTTCGCCGTCGAAGCCGCGCTCGCGCAGCCGGCTGGCGGCGCTCAGGCCGGCCAGGCCGGCGCCGGCGACCACGATCCGGCGCAGGTGGGGCGGCGGGCCGGCGGTGGTGACGGCGGTCGTCGTGGCGCTCCGGGCGTGGTTGGTTCGGGGGCGGTGGGTCGGCGCGGACGGCGGGGCGGCGGTGATCGCGACGGCCTGCATCGGGCAGCAGCGGGCCGCCTGCCGGGCCCGGGCGGCCAGGTGCTCCGGGACGATGCCGGTGTAGTGCAGCGAGCCGCCCTCGGAGATCCGGAAGACCTCGGGGGCTTCTTGCTGGCAGATGCCGTAGATGTGGCAGCGGTTGTTGTCCACGCTGACCTTCACCGGGGCGGTCTCTGGCACGAGCTCGGGCAACTCCGGCTCGGGGGCGGGTGGTTCGAGTGCGAGCGGTTGAGGCGCGGGCTCGGGGAGAGGCGCCGGGGCCGGTGCCGGTGCCGGTGCCGGTGCCGGTGCCGGGGGTGGGACGGCGACGAGCGCGGGGACGGCGTACGGTGCCGGGACGGCGTACGGCATCGGCGCGGGGTACGGCGCGGGAGCGGAGTACGCGGGGGCGTACGGCTGCGGCGGGTAGGCCTGCGGGTAGGAGGCCTGGGGATGCGCGTGGGCCTGCGGGGCCTGCGCGACCTCGTACGCCTGCGGCACCTCGTACGCCGGCAGCGCCGGGTACGCCTGCGGCACCGGGTACGCCTGCGGGGTCGGGTACGCCTGCGGGGCCGCGGCGAAGGCGGCCTCCGGCCAGGGGCCGGTCTGCGGCCAGGTGGCGTCCGGCCAGTCGGCGTGGTGGGCGGGGAGAGTCATCGAACGTCTACACCTTGGTCAGAAGGGGCCGTGGCGGAGCCGGGACCGGGACGGCAGCGCGCGGATCAGGAAGGCGAGCAGGCAACCCAGGGCGCCGCCGGCGACCGCGATCGCCACCAGGTTGAGGTGGCGTGGCTCCGGGTGCACGGTGAACACGTGCAGCCAGATCAACCCGTAAGCCAGGTAGCCGAATTGGTGGAACTTCAGCCAGCGGCGGTAGCTCAGCCGCTGTTGCAGCCAGACCGAGCACCCGACGGCGATCGCCAGTTCGGTGCCGAGCACGCCGAGGCCGACCGGGATCCGCTGCTGACCGCCCGCGAACGGCACCAGGAGGTCGGCGGTGCTCAGCTGCCACACCGGCTGGTAGAGGAAGGTGACGCCGTGCAGGGCGCCGAAGATCAGGGCCGACAGGGCGATCGTCATGTGTGCCCCGTACACCGTGCTCCGGTTGACGCTGCGCTGGAAGTAGCGCATCCGCAGCACGATGCCGAGCACCACGGTGGCGACCATCAGCACGTAGGCGATCAGCGCGGCCAGCCGTGCGATCTTGTGGACGCCCGTGTCGTAGGCGATTCCGCGGTTGTAGGCGTCGAGCGGGGAGCCCGGTATCGGGGCCTCGGCCGCCGCGTGGTGTGCGAGGAGCAGCGAGAGCGTGGTCATGGATTCCTGGAGGAAGCAGGAGGGGGGATGGTCCGGGCCGCTCGGCGGAGCGGCCCGGCACCAGCGATCGTAGGGTCGCCGGGAGGCCGCGAACTGCCGCCGGAACGCTTCCTAAGCAAGCCCTAAGGTTCCGCTGAACCGCCCCACCGGGAGGCCGGCGGGCCGGTTTCCCCGGCTGCCCGGGCCGGCCGTGAGTTTCAGCGGAACATCAAGCCCCGCAAGGGAGTTGACCCCGGTGACCGGCTCGGCGGACGGGGTGGCCGCGCGAGCGGCAGGCCCGTGTCCACGAGGGTGCGCACCGCGAGGGCCAAAACCGCTGTTCGGCGGCCTGAGTCCGGTGATAGACATCCGGCGTGCAAAAGAATCTTGACTTCTCCGACCTGCTGCGATGGATCGACGACCGGTCGGCCGCCCTCCGCGCCGCGGTGGCCGCCGCGCCCGGCCTCGACACGAAGGTGCCGACCTGCCCCGAGTGGACGCTGTTCGATCTGGCGAAGCACCTGGGTGGGGGAGACCGCTTCTGGGCCGAGATCGTCGCCGCCGGGCCCGCCGACGAGCCCTCGGCGCAGGCCGCGGCCGGGCGGGCCGCGCTGGTGGTGCCGCAGGAGCGCGAAGAGCTGGTGGCCTGGTTGGCCGAGTCGACGCAGCTGCTGCTGAACGCCCTGCGCGAGGCGGGACCGGAGGCCGGTTGCTGGACCTGGTGGCCGGTGTCACAGTCGCCCGTCACCGCCGGCGGCGTCGCCCGGCACCGGGTCCAGGAGACCGCGGTGCACGCGTACGACGCCCAGCTCACCGGGGGTGCACCGCAGCCGCTGCCGGTCGAGGTGGCACTCGACGGCGTCGAGGAGTTCCTGTTCACCTGCTGCGCGACCCCGAGCGCCTGGCCGCACGAGCCCACGTCCTTCGACTTCCACGCCGCCGAGGGCCGCTCCTGGCGCCTCACCGTCGACGGTGACGGTGCCCGCACCACCCCCGTCGCCGCGCCCGGCAGCACCACCGGCACTGACCCGGACCCGGCCGGGGCCGCCGTCCACGGCACCGCCGGCGAACTGGTGCTCTTCAGCTACGACCGCATCCCGCTCGACTCCCTGCGGCTCGACGGCGACGCCGCGCTGTTCGGTCTGCTGCGCAGCTGGGAGCCGGCGGAGTAGCCGGCCGGGTCGGCGTGTACGAGGGGTGCCGCGGTGGTCCGCGGCGCCTCGTACCCACGCCACCTGCCGGGCCGACACTCCGTCAGGCCGACCGGGTCGGCCGCTGCTTCTAGGATCTTCCGTATGGCAACCAGACTCGTGCAGATCAACATGAAGGCCCTGGACGACGCCGCGCTCGGCCGGTTCTGGGCGGAGGCCCTCGGGTGGGGCATCGACAGCGAGGCGCCCGGGGTGACCAACCTCGAACCCGTGGGCTTCGTGTACCCCGACCCTGCCGCCGTGTGCATCGACATCATCGCCCGCCCCGAGCCCAAGACGGTGAAGAACCGGGTGCACCTGGACCTGGCCACCACCTCGACGGCCCACCAGGCGGAGCTGGTCGCCCGCCTGAAGGACCTCGGCGCGACGCTCGCCGACGTGGGGCAGGGGGACGTCCCCTGGACGGTCATGGCCGACCCGGAGGGCAACGAGTTCTGCGTCCTGGAGCCCCGCCCGGTCTACGGGGACACCGGGCTGATCGCCGCCGTGGTGGTCGACTCCACCGACCCCCGGGAGATGGCCCGGTTCTGGGGCGAGGCGATGGACTGGACGGTGCACGAGGTCGCCGACGACTTCGCGAGCCTGCGCTCCGCCGCGGGCGTCGGCCCCTACCTGGAGTTCGTCCGCACGCCCGACACCAAGAGCGGGTGGAACCGCGTCCACCTGGACGTCAGCCCCTACCGCGGTGACGACCTGGCGGCGGAGGAGGCCCGGCTGCGTGCCCTGGGCGCCGCCGATCCCGGGATCGACCAGTCCGGCATCTCCTGGCGCATCCTCACCGACCCGGAGGGCAACGAGTTCTGCCTCCTCACCCCGCGCTGAGCCCCGGGCACCGCCGCCGGCCCCTCCCGGGGGTCGGCGGGGGTGGGGCCGGGGTGGGCGGACCGGGGCCCGGGCCGGCGAACGGCGGTCAGCTGTGGCGGTAGGTGTCCTGGATGTGCCCGGTGATGTCGGCCTTCAGGTGGCCGGAGCCGTACGCGTCCGACAGGTAGATGCTGATGAGCGGGTCGTCGCTGAAGTGGTCGGGGCCCTCCAGGCTGATGTACGTGCTGGTCGGGTGCGGGACGTTCAGCGTGGCCTGCGCCTTCTGGAGGAGTCCGGGGAGGCAGTCCCAGTTGACGCTGTTCAGGTCGACGGGCTTGTCGCCGGGGAAGACGGTGCCTTCGGGGCGGTGGGTGCCCGCGCCGTTGGTGTAGCTGAACCGGTCGTAGAGGTGCGCGTTCGCGGCCGTCGGCACGTTGGACTCCGCGTGCGTCGCGTAGAGCGAGAGGCTGAGCGCCTTGGTGGTGTTCAGCTGCTGCTGCTGTGCGGCGATGAACGTGCGGGCGCCCTGAGGGGTCACCAGACCCGCGCCGGCGGGGGACTGGACCGCACCAGGTCGGCAGTCCACCGCGACGGACGTGAACACGCCCGTGCTCCAGAGCGTGACACCGGCCACCGTCGCCAGGGCGACACCGACCGCCGACACGACCAGGATCCGGCGGCGGGTGCGGGACTTCGGCGCGGGCTTCCCGGATCCCGTGGCCTGCTTGCCGGTCCGGGGCTTGGTCCCGGTGGGGTCGGTGTGGTGGTGCGAGGAGCTCTGCGCAGGGCGGGCTTTCGGGCTCGGGCTCTTCGGGCCGTTGCTCTTGGGGCCGTTGCTCTTCGGGCCGTTGCTCTTCGGGCCGCGGGCCTTCGGGGTCTCGTGGTGCGGGCGGTAGCCGGGCGGCGGGGCGTCCTCGGGAACGGCGTCGTGGGGAACGGCGTCCTGGATCTCGGCCGCGGAGTGCTCGTCCGCGCCGCTGCTCGCGTCGGATCTTCGCCGGTCCGCCCGGGGGTCCTGCCGGCGGTCCTGCTGAGCGGTGGCCAGCAGGCGCTCGAAGCGCGCGACGCCGGGCCGCTGCGCCGGGTCCTTGGCCAGCGCCTCCGCCAGCAGCGGCGCGAGTGCGCCGGCCCGCACCGGGTCGGGGAGCACGGCCTGCAGGACGGCGGCCACCGTGGCGAAGTCGTTCGCCCGCCGGAACGGGTGCTGCCCCTCGACGGCGACGTAGAGCAGCAGGCCCAACGCCCACAGGTCCGCGTCCGGGCCCGGCGCGCCGCCCTCCAGGCACTCCGGGGACTGGTAGTCGGGGGCCGTGGCACCGGGTTCCGTGAGTGCCGTCCCGGCCGCGTCCGCCAGGGCGGCGCTGCCGAGGCCGGAGAGGACCGCCGTCCCGTCGGCGCGGAAGCGAACGGTCTCGGGCCGCAGGTCGCCGTGGTGGAACCCCTGGCCGTGCGCCGCGCGGAGCCCCGCCAGGAGCCCCCGGCCGATCCCGGCGGCCTCGGTCACCGCCAACGGTCCGTCGGACAGCCGGTCGGCGAGGCTGTCGCCCGGCACCAGCTCCGTCACGAGCCAGGGGTGCTCGCCGCTCTCGACGACCCGCTGCACCGCGGCGACATTGGGGTGCTGCAGGCGCGTCAGCTCCTGGGCCCGCAGCAGGACCTGGTCCCGCCACCGGTCCCGCTCCGCCGACCCGGTCGGCGCGGCACCGGCGGGACGGAGCTCGCGCAGCGCGACCTCCTGCGCGAGCAGGGTGTCCCGCGCCCGCCACACCCCGCCCCCCGCAGTGGTGCCCGCCAGCGGTTCGAGCAGTTCGTAGCGTCCGTCGATGAGCCGGCCGTCCGGCCCCCCAGTAGTCATGCCCGGCATCGTAGGAGGTACGGGCGAGTACACCATCCTCGGAACGTCACAGTTGGGAAACCCCTCCCGCAGGTGCCGGGCCGCGCCCGGTGGTTCGTTCCCGGCCGGTGGGACGGCGCGTGCGCCCTGCCGGTGGCAGCGTGGCAGGGGCCGGCGGAGTGGTTCGGCGACCAACGGACTCCTCGTGCCCACCGGCGGACAGTCGTAGGCTGAGAAATGCCCAACTCCGGGGTGCCGCGGCCGTCGCCGCCGGATGCCGCCCCGCGACAACCCGCCGAGGCCGCGACCCGGGAGTCACCCGGGGCACGTGGGCCCAACGGCAGGGGACACCCCTCGCGGCCGGGGCCGCGGTCGGGGTACCGAAGCGAAGGAACACCACCATGACGAACTCGAACGCCGAGCTGATCGGCCGGGCCTACCGGGACTTCGCCGTCGGCGACATCCCGGCCGTCCTGCAGCTCTTCGACGCAGACATCACCTGGCACGTCCCGGGGCAGAACCCGCTGTCCGGGGACTACCGAGGCCCGGACGAGGTGCTGAAGTTCTTCGGCCTGTGCCAGGAGCTGTCCGGCGGGACGCTCAAGGTCCCGGCCGACGAGGTCCTCGCGGAGGGAGAACGCGTCGTCGTCCTCAGCACGGTCTCGGCCGAGCGCCAGGGCCGGTTCCTGTCGAGCCCGGCGGTCCACGTGTGGCGCGTCGTCGACGGGAAGGCCGTGGAATTCCGCGAGTACCAGGACGACCAGGACGTCCAGGACGCGTTCTGGTCCGCGTGACCGCCCGGTCCGCGTGACTGCCTGGTCCGCGTGACTGTGCCGGGCCCGGCCCGGCCGGCTCCCGGATGTACCGGACCGGCGACCTGGCCCGCTGGACCCCGGACGGCC
>NZ_JBHYKG010000379.1:0-7415 GCF_042741245.1 Kitasatospora sp. NPDC058965 | reverse complement strand
GACCGTCGGGGACCCGGCGACGCCCGGCTCAGTCGTGCTTGACGGTCCGCTTGACGGCACCCTTGCTGTCGGCGGCGAGGTAGGCACCGCCGTAGTCGTCGGTCAGGTAGAGGTTCATCGACGGGCCCTCGAAGAACACGTCGTACTCGACGATCAGGTACCGCAGCTTCGGGTGGGGCACGTTGAGCGTCGCCTGGGCCTGCTGGGAGAGGTTCGGCAGGGTGTCCCAGCTGTAGCTGCTCAGGTCGACGAGGTTCTCGGGAATGACGCCGGTGTCCGGCTCGCGGGTGAGCTTGCCGCCCTGGTAGTCGACCTCGTCGAAGAGCTTCGGGTCGGCGTCGGTCGGCACCTCGGCGATGGCGTGGCCGTCCTGGTAGATCTTCAGCGACAGGACCTTGCTGGTGCTCAGGTGCATCGCCTGCAGCGTCGCGCGGACGGTGGCCGGGGAGAACGGGTCCTGGTCGCCGGTGGCGGGGGCCTGGGCGGCGGGTGTGTCGGTCGACGGCGCGGTGCCGCTCGGGGTGGCACCGGGCGTGGTGGCACCGGGCGTGGCGTTCGCGGGGGCGGAGACGGGCGGGGCGCCGGCGCCGTGCTTGGCGGTGGCGTTCTGCTGCTCGAACCAGGTGACGGTGCCGGCCACCGCGAGGACGGCGGCGATGGCCGCGGCCAGCGCAGCGCGGCGGCGGGTGCGGGGGACCGCGGGCACCGGGCCGGTCCCGTAGGGCGCGGGGAACGGCGTCGAGCCGCTCGGGTGGGGCACCTGGTCGTTCGGGAACGGCACCGGCCCGCTCGGGTACGGTGCCTGCCCGCCGCTCGGGTACCCGGTGGGGCCGCTCGGGTACGGTGCCGGCCCCGTCGGGTACGGGACGGCGTCCGTGGCCGGGTAGCCGTACCCGGGCTGCGGCTGCGGCTGCGGCTGCGCCTGCGGGGGCGTCAGCTGCGCGGTCGGGGTGTACGCGAGCGGCGGGCCGAACCCCGGCGCGGCGAGCGGGTTCTCGGCGGTGCTGAGCAACTGGTCCAGCTGCGCGGCATCGGGGCGCCGAGCCGGGTCCTTGCCGAGCAGTTGGGCGAGCAGCGGGCCGAGCGGGCCGGCGTGCTGTGCGGGCGGGAGCGGCTCGTCGAGCACGGCGGCCAGGGTGGCCAGCGCGGTGCCGCGGCGCAGCGGGTGGTGCCCCTCGACCGCGACGTAGAGCATCATGCCCAGCGACCACAGGTCGGAGGACGGGTTGCCCTCCTCGCCCCGGATCCGCTCGGGGGCGATGTACTCGGGCGAGCCGATCAGCGCGCCGGTCTCGGTGAGCGTCGCGGTGCCCTGCATGGCGGCGATGCCGAAGTCGGTGAGGACGGGCGTGCCGTCGGGGCGCAGCAGCACGTTCCCGGGCTTCACGTCGCGGTGCTGGATGCCGGCCTGGTGGGCGGCGGTCAGCGCGGCGAGCACGCCGCGGCCGATCCGGGCGGCCTCGGGGACGGAGAGCGGTCCGCGGCCCAGTCGGTCGTGCAGGCTGCCGCCGGTGACCAGTTCCATGACCAGCCACGGGTGCGGGTGCTCGGGGCTGTCGACGATGTGGTGGATCGTCACCACGTTGGGGTGCTGGAGGCGGGCCAGCGCGCGGGCCTCGCGCAGCACCCGCTCCCGCAGTTCGGCCGCCGCCGTGGGGTCGCTCTCGGCCAGCGTCGGGTCCGGGGGCCGGACCTCCTTGAGTGCGACGTCGCGCTGCAGCGCGGTGTCGTGGGCCAGCCAGACCAGGCCCATGCCGCCGCCGCCGAGGCGTTGCTGCAGCGCGAAGCGACCGTCGATGAGCCGCAGCTGCGGTCCCCCAGAATCCATGCGGATCATCGTAGGGGCGCGCGCCGACCGTGCACTCCGTCCGGCCCCCGGCGGGGGTCGCACGGGCTTGCGGGACAGGCACGGTGTGCAGGCGATCGAGTCGGAGCAGATCGGGACCGAACGATCGGTCCGCGCGCCGCCGCCGTCCGCGCGCCACCACCGCGGCCGTCCGCGCGCCACCACCGCCGCCGTCCGGGGGCGTTGGCCCCCGGACGGGCCCGGTCAGTAGTCGGTGTCGTAGGTGTAGAACTTGGTGTGGTCGAGCAGGTCGGCCGGGGTCACGTCGTTCCACGGCTTCATGGTGCCGTGCAGTGCGACCACGTTCCGGGTCGCCTTCACCGGCAGGTAGCCCTGGTCGGGGTGGCGCTTCTGCCAGCCGGCCCAGAGGCGGTCGATGAAGCAGTGGTGCAGCCAGAACACCGGGTCGTCGGGGGACATCCCGGTGCTCATGTGGCCGCCCACCCAGACGTGCACGCGGTTGTGCAGGTTCACCCCGACCCAGCCTTCGAGGTTGTTGCGGAACCCGGTGCTGGAGCTGTTGAAGGGCGCGGCGTCGTAGGTCGCGAGGGCGAGCACCGAGTCGACGTCGGCGCGGGTGGGCAGGTCGCCGACGGCGCCGCCGAGGTCGCGGGTGAGGAAGTCGCGACTGTCGGGTGCCACGGTGAGCGGCCAGTTGCCGCCGTCGTGCGCGAACGGGCCGGTGGTGACCCGGCTGTCGTCGCCGCTGCCGCTGCCGCCCATCAGGTCCGGGCCCCAGAGGCCGGCCTGCGGCGTGCGGTCGGCGGTCCAGTCCCAGTACGGGAGCGTGACGGTGGCGTCGATGCCCTGCAGCGCCTGTTCGAACTGGAGCAGGAAGCGGCGGTGCCAGGGCAGGAAGGACGGTGCGCGGTGGCCGGTGCGCTCGCCCCGGTCGGTGTCGCTCATGATGAACGAGTTGTGGGTGGTGACGTAGGCGTCGTAGTCGCCGCGGCGCTTGAGCTCCAGCACGGCGTTGACGAAGGCGCGCTTCTCGGCGGCGGTCAGGGTGGCCTGGTTCTTGCGGATCGCCATGGCTCTTCCTCGGGTGCGGTGGTGCGGACGGACGGTGCTGCGCGGAAGGGCGGGTGTCAGACGGCGACCGGCGCCAGGCTCGCGCCGTGCAGCGCGTGGACGGCGGCCCGGGCGAGGGCGCGCGGGGTGGCGAAGGTCTGGTAGTGGTTGATCACGCTGATCCAGGTCCCGTCGGCATTGCGCATCATGTGCAGCTCGCGACCGTCGATCAGCACCATGTACCCGGCGTCGTCGTGGTGCCCGCCGCTGCCCGCGGCCATCGGCATGCCCTGGATGCGCCGGCCGCGGAAGACCTCGTCGAAGCTGTCGCCCGCCCCCGGGTCGGCCGCGGCAGCGGTGGCGGGCCCGGTGGCGGGGCCGGTCAGGCCGAGCACGGCCGCGCCGGCGGCGGCGGTCATCGCGACGGCGGCGCCCTGGAGCATCCGGCGGCGGGTGAGGTCGGTGGTGCTGGATTCGGACACGGGTGTCCCCCCGGACTGGTGGTGGAGAAGAGGGTCGGCCCGGCGCCGGTCGGCAGGCGGCCGACGGCGCGGGGCGGACGAACCGTCAGAGCGCCTGGAGTGCAGTCCAGCGGGCGAAACGCCGTGATCCGCTCGGTCATCGGTTCGTACGAGTCATTCCTATCAGGGCGGGACCGGCGGCCCGGACGATGTGATCATGCGATGGGGTTGTGGTGACCGGTTCTGGACAGTTCGGTCACCGGCCTTGCGGATTTCCTCGACGTCGATCCTTCGGCGGCGTGGATGATCCGGCTGCCAAGGCCGCAGATCATTCGATGGGCAGGTAGGACGGCAGAACATCCTTCGATCGCGACGCGGCTTCTTGGGGGAGCCTTGGGGCGGGAGGATGGCGCGATGCCACCGTCTCACCGGAATCCGGTGTTTGCCGGACCGCTGAGCGGTGCAGGGGCGGGGCAGCACGAAGCCCCGCCGGGCGGCCGAGCCGCCGACGGGGCCTGTGCGGGTGCGACGGACCGTCAGAGCTGGTGCGCCGTGCCCGCGTAGCGCTGGGTGAACCGGGTGCCGGTGCCGGCGGTCACCGTGACGTCGTACCGACCGGCCCGGTCGAGCGGCCAGTCGAGCTTGACCGTCTTCCCGGCGCCGACCCAGACCGTCTGCGGGCTGCCCGCGAAGTCGTTCGGCACCGCCGTGAAACTCACCTCGCCCGCACCGTCGTTGGCGAGCTCCAGGCGCAGCGACTTCGGGTCGCGCAGGTCGGCGGTCACCAGAGGTACCGCGACGTCCTCCTGGGCGAGCCGGACCACGGTGCCCGCGAACCGGGTGACGAAGCCGTCGGCGCCGTGGACGGTGAAGTCGTAGCGGCCGTCGGTGGTCGAGGCGTCCCAGGTGTAGCTGCGGGACTGGCCGGCCGGCACCGTGAACGGCGTACCGGCGAACGGCAGCGCGATGTTCGGGTAGACGGTGAAGTGGTAGCCCACCGTGCCGAAGTTGGTCATCGTGCAGGTGACCCTGCCGCTCGCCCGGTCCACCTCCACGTCCGCCCACGGCCGGTACGGCAGCGGGCGGTGCGGGCGCTCGCCGCGCTCCTGGACCGGCATCGACTGGGCGCCCTGGGCGGGCAGCGCGACCGGCGGCAGCTTGGCCGCGCCGTCCGCCTTGGCCATCAGGGCGACGGTGTCCGGCAGGACCGGGATCGAGTAGTCGGGCCGGGCGAAGTCGAAGCAACTGGTCAGGTCGCCGCACACGGTGCGCCGCCAGTCCGAGATGTTCGGCTCGGCGACCCCGGTCACCACCTCCAGGAACCGGAGCACCGACGTGTGGTCGAACACCTGCGAGTTGACGTACCCGCCGCGCGAGAACGGCGAGGCGACCCAGAGCGGGACCCGGTTGCCCAGGCCGATAGGCCGGCCCTGGGCGAACTCCTCGGGGGTGCCCGGCTCCGGCGCGGGCGGCACCACGTGGTCGAAGTAGCCGTCGTTCTCGTCGTACATCACCAGGAAGACGGTGTGCCGCCACACCGCGGGGTTGGCCATCAGCGACTGCAGCGCGCTGTTCACCCACCAGGCGCCGTAGTCCGGGCTGGCGTTGGGGTGCTCGCAGAACAGGTAGGGGGCGACCAGCCAGGACACGGTCGGCAGGGTGCCGTCCTTGCAGTGCGCGTCGAAGGCGGACAGGTCGAACTTGGTCATCGCGTTGACGTAGCGCGGGTCGTCCGGCGGGAACGCGTGGAACTGCTTGAAGTAGGAGAGCGCGTTGTCGTCGTAGTCGCCGGTCCGCTCGTCCTCGCTCGGGTTGTGGTAGACCCGCCAGCTGACCCCGGCCCGCTCCAACCGCTCGGCGTAGGTGGTCCAGTCGGCCACCGGGTTCTGGGTGACCGGGGTGTTGTCGATCCACGGGCCGGTGGTGCCGTCCCGGCCCGGGCCCGCGGTGCCCGACCAGAGGTAGAGCCGGTTGGGGTCGGTCGGTCCGGCCAGCGAGCAGAAATAGGCGTCGCACAGGGTGAAGGCGTCGGCCAGGGCGTACTGGTAGGGGATGTCCTCGCGGGTGAAGTAGCCCATGGTGCGCTCGCCCTTGGCGGCCACCCACTTGTCCATCGCGCCGTTGTTGATCGCCTGGTGGCCGGTGGCCCAGTCGTGGGCCAGGCCGCCGGCGTTCTGCGCGTTGTACCGGGTGGTGTCCATCCGGTACGGCAGCATCACGCCGCCGTCCGCCCGGTGCGGGTCGGGCTGGCGGAAGACGGAGTCGCCGTTCGGGAAGCGCAGGCCCTGCTTGTCGTCGAAGCCGCGCACGCCGTTCAGCGAGCCGAAGTAGTGGTCGAAGCTGCGGTTCTCCTGCATCAGGATCACCACGTGCTTGACCTCGGAGGCGCCCGGGTGGGCGGCGGTGTTCGACGCGGCCCGGGCCGTGGCCGGCAGGCCGGCCACCGAGGCGGCGGCGGTCGCGGCGGCGGCGCCCAGCAGGGTGCGGCGGTTGAGCTCGGTCATCGGTGGAGCGCCTCTCAGATCTCGAAGGTCGCGACGGCGGCGGCGGTGTCCGAGGGCCAGCCGTTCGCGGCGGCGTCCGGGTCGGCGGCGGGCCAGCCGGTGGCGATCACGTGGGCCTCGCGCAGCGCGAGCGGACCGGTGTAGAGCACGTAGTCGATCCGGTCCTGCGGTTCGGGCTTGCCGCCGCGCTGCTTGCGGGTGGGGGACCAGGTGGCGCCCGGGTCCCGCTTCGGGTCCGGGTGGTCCTCGCGGAAGCTGTCGACCAGGCCGGCGGCCTGCAGCGCGGTGGTGACCGGCCAGGCGAGGTCCGGCCGGTCCAGGTGCGAGGGGGAGGAGAGCTCGGCGGCCAGCACGGTCGGGACCGGGTCCTCGCCCAGGCCCATCGCCGCCACCAGCGCCTGCGCCTGCCGCAGCCGCAGCGAGCCGGTCTCGGCCGCCAGCACCTGGGCGGCGGTGGCGCCGTCCTGGTACGCGTAGGGCCCGTAGCCGTTCTCGTCCAGGTGCGCGGCCCAGAACCGGACCGTCCGCCCGGCACCTGCACGGTGACGCCGGCGGCCGGCAGGTCGGCGGTGGCGGGGGTGACGTCGGTGAGCGGGTAGCGGCTCAGCACGCCCACGCTGCCCGGGCTCTGGTAGGCGTACCAGCCGAGCGCGTCGGCCAGTGCCCGGGCGGCCGTGCCGCCGGTCTCCTGGAGCGCGACCACGTCCCAGCCCTGGGCGAGGACCACCCGCAGCTGCTTCTCCCGGGCGTCGGTGGTGTGCGCGCCCGCGTCCCAGAGGTTGAGGCTGGCCGTCTTCAGCGACCGGCGTCCCTTCGGCTCGACGACCGGCACCTGGACGGTGAGTGTGTCGCCCGCCCCGCCCGCGTCCTTGACCGCGACGGTGATGACGGCCGGGTGGGCGAGCGGCTTGCCGGGCGCCGTGCCGGTGACCACGCCGTCGGCGCTGACGGAGAGCCAGGAGTCGCCGCCGGTGCGGCGGAAGCCGGGCGCGGTGGTGCCGGTCCACAGCCCGGACAGCCGGACGGCGACCTGCTCGCCGGGGGCCACGGGGGTGGCGGTCAGCGCGTCCACCGCGCAGTGCGGCGGGACCACGGCCGGCTTGGGCCGGAAGCTGAACGGCGCGCTCTGGGCCAGCACCCCGTAGCCGTCCTTGGCGAGCAGGTAGGCGGTGTACGGGCCGCCGGTGAGGGCCGAGGTGTCGAGCGCGACGTCCCCGCTCGCGGCCGGGGTGTACTTCCACAGCAGCGAGGCGCCGGTGCCGGGCCGGCGGGTGCCGTCGTAGAGGCCGACCCAGTTCTTGGCGTCGGGTGCGTCGGTGGTCCAGTGGAAGCTGAGCTTGTCGCCCTCCACCGGGTCGGAGCTGGAGCTGAGGGTGAGGGAGCTGCCTGTGGGCACGGTTCTTCCTGTCCGCGACGGGGCCGAGTTGGCTGAACAACTGAGCCCTCATTCAGACGGGAGGCGGCGGCCGGGGCATGAACGGCGGGTGACGCGGCGTCGGAGTCGGGCCGAACTCGGCCGCCGGTGGGGGCCCCCACCGGGCGGTGGGCGCCCCCGGGCGGGGGGCCCCGCCGCACACGGGGTGAGTCGGTGGG
>NZ_JBHYKG010000378.1:0-7483 GCF_042741245.1 Kitasatospora sp. NPDC058965 | reverse complement strand
GGTCGGGTCCTGACCTCCGAGCGTGCGCCGCCCGGCGCGCCCGCTCACAGTCGCAGCGTTTGGGCAGCGTCACGGCGAGCGCGGCGGCGGTCGGTGGGCGGACCCGGCCACGGACCGGGCTGCGCAGCGGAAGGCCGGGCAGCCGGGCCCGGTAGCGGGCCGCCGCAGCCCGCCGGGAGCTTCGCTAGCCGGCCGCGGGCGGGGTGGCGAGCTTGATCTCGACGCCCGTCGGGTCGATCAGCCCGGCCATCCGACCGAACGGCGTGTCCGCGGCCGGCTCGACCAGCGTGGCACCGGTGGCGACTGCCGCCGCCACGGCCGCGTCGACGTCGTCGACCTGGAAGTACGGGCGCCAGTGGTTGGCCTCCACCTGGTCGACCTGCAGGATCCCGGCGCGCGGCTCGCCGGCCACGTGGAGGGTCCAGTAGCCGGGCATCTCCGGCATCTCCTGCACCTCCGCGCCCAGCAACCGGCCGTAGAAGTCGGCCGAGGCCTTGCCCTCGGTGGTCACCAGCTCGAACCAGGCCAGCGTGCCGTGCACGCCGTAGAACTCGAAGCCCGGGAATGGGGCGGCCTGCCACAGCCCGAAGTGGGCGCCACCCGGGTCGGTGCCGTGGGCGAAGCGGCCGACGCCGGGCGCGTCCATGCCGGCGACGATGGTCCGCCCGCCCAACTCCTCGATCCGGGCGGCGACGGCGTCGACCTCGTCGACGGCGAAGTACCCGGTCCACGGCATCTTCGGCTCGCCGGGCGGCATGTAGCCGATCCCGGCCACCGCCTTCCCGTCGATCATCTGTACGGCGTACTTGGTCGGGTCCTCCGGTCGCGGGTCACCGGACCAGCGCAGCAGCGGCTGGTAGAACGCGAGCAGCTGCTCCTGCTGGGCCTGCAGCGTGTCCAGCCAGCACACCGCGCCCTGCGGGTGCGGCAGCGTCGTCTCAGGCATGGGTCGATCCTCCTGGTCACTGACGGTACGTCACATGCGGTGACGGGGATCACAGTTCCACACGTCGGGTGCAGGTGCCAGGAGAACAGGCCGGATCCACAGGATCCGCCGATTCGGTACCCGCCACGGTCGCGTCCTGTTCCGGTGTCGGTCGCCGCGCCCCGCCCGTGCCGGGCCCGACGGCTCACCCGGTCGGCTCACCGTGCTGGCTCAGCCGCGCACGGCAGGACCGAGCACGGGCGCGATCTCCGCCAGCGCGAGGCGCAGTTGACGCACCCCCAGCGCCGGCTGCGGGTCGTCGTCGCGGGCCATCTCCTCGCACAGCCGCAGTGCGGCGTCCCGGTCGTCGGCGAAGATGCCGAACACGTCGTCGACCGCGGTCCGGATCCACTCGCCGTGGCACTCGTCGGCCGCTGCCAGTGCCGACGCGACGAGCGACAGCCCGGCCCGGTCCACCCGCCGGAGCAGGGCCCGGGCGGTCACCAGGGTGACGAAGGTGTCGCCCGGGTCCAGCAGCAGCTCCGCCAACGGCCCACGGGCCACGGGCACCTCGGCGAACGCCGCCAAGCCGTGCCCGGCCGCCGCCCGGTCGCGGTAGTCGGCGCTGCGGCCGAGCTCGCCCAGGGCTGCGACAGCGGCGCGCCGCAGGTCAGTGTCCACCGCTCCCCTCCCAGGATCCCCGCCAACGTACCACCGGGGTCCTCCGAAGGGACGTCGCCGTCCCGACGGTCCTCGGTGCGCCCTGCGGCATCTCCGAAGCCGCCCCTATGACAGCCCGCTTCGCCGTGCACCGGGCCCCAGGTGGACGCCGACGTGCCCACCGCGACCGCGATCCTGAAGCAGGGCCTGGACGCCTGGCTCGCCGCCCTGAAGACCACGGCCGAGCAGCGGGCCGCCTGCGCGACCGCGCAGGACTGAGCCGGGGCGGGCCACACCGGGTCAGCCCGCCAGTGCCCTCGCCGCGAGACCCGCCAACTGCTGCTCTGCGGCGGCTTCCTGGGCGGCGTTGGCGGCGCCGAGCTCGCTGCGCGAGGCCACCGCCTCGACGCTGTAGTGGTGGCCGGCCACGGTGAAGACGAGCTGCGGACTTCGGCCGTCGTCCTTGTACGTGACCAGCAGGGCGCTGTCCCCGATCCCGCCGACCGGAGAGCCGGTCAGGTCGGGACTGGAGGTCACGGTGGCGAACCGGGTCGCGTCCAACTCCTCCAGGCTCACGTAGGACTGGCGCGAGCCCCAGGTGCAGCCCCAGGGCTTGTCGGGTGACGAGCCCTCCGCGAGCAGCGGGGTGGAGGCGCCCATGGCTCCCGTCACCTGATCGTTCGTCAGTACCGAGCAGGCGTCGGCCACCCGGTTGCCGGCGGGCGGCGTGCTCGCGCCGGCCGCCGGTGCGGCGGTCGGCGCGTCGGCGGGCGCATCGGTGGACGGCGGGGCCACGGGGGTCGACGCGCTCGGTGTGCCGGCGGGTGCGGCCTGCGGCGATCCGCCGGCGGACGAGCACCCCACGAGCGCGAAGGCCGCCACGGCCGCAGCTGCGACGCCGAGCAGCCCTCGCCGCCCGCTCCGGAGCGCTGTTCCACCTGCGGCACGCACGTCGATCGTCATGGGCGGGTCCCTCCCGTAGCACCGTTCACGCCAGCCGCCGGACGCCACAAGCGTGCACCGGCGTCCGGGCAGCCTACACAGCGGACCGTGCGGCGGGGGCGTCGCCGCCTCGGGCGGCGGCACCGGTCAACTGTGCTTGCAGTAACGGGATGTGTTCGGTGTCGGCGGATCGCACTGGTACGGGAAGTCTGCGGCGTCGTGGCTCAGGAAGCGGCCGATGCACTGGTCCTTGCCGGCGCGGCCGTGGGCTGCGCAGAAGGCGAGAGCCGCGGAACCGTCGGTGAAGGGTCCCGAGGCGTAGATGACCCAGTACCCCTGGCGCAGCGAGGCGAAGTCGTCGCTGCGCAGGACCTGGGCCGTCGGTACGTCGGCCCGGACCTGTGCGAGCCGCTGGTCCCGAGTTGCGATGCCGGAAGAGACGGGTTCGGAGTAGAGCTGTGCGATCCAGCTGCCCGCGCCATCTCCTCCGCCAACTGGTGTGGCTGGTAGGGAAGGTGGAGTCGGGGGCTGGCTGGATCCCTGCGCCGGGGTCGGGGCGGCGGTCGGAATCGAAGCCACGACCGGTGATCCGGGGGCGCGGCCGTCCGAGGACGAGTGCCCGTGGGTGACGGTGATATAGGTCCCCACGAGCCCAGCCACGGCCATGATGAGCGCCGCAACGAGCGGAACGGTGTGCTGCTTCAACCACGGGTCGGTGGAGTCGGATACCACGTCGCGCCCCCCTGTAGCGGTTGCGGGATCGGCGAGCTGATCAGCAGTCAGATGCCGATGTCCAGAAGCTACATGCTCCGAGGGGGCGGGGTGTCGGGTTCAGGATCCCTGCAGCTTTCCGTGCCGGGGTTGTTACCGCCCCGCTCCTTGACGGCACGGTCGACGGCCCGCTCGGAGTCGGCGCCAGGGTCGGGCCGGGTGGTGGAAGGGATGCCGCTCCGTACGTATACTCGGATCCGAGTAGTTGGCTTCGAGTACTTGGTTCCGATCACCGACCGACCTCCGATGTCAGCCCGACAGCCCGACAGCCCGACCGTGGAGCGAGATGACCGTCAAACGCCCTGCCAACCCGCTGGCCCTCGCCCTGCTGGGCCTGCTGCTGGAGCAGCCCATGCACCCCCACGCGATGGCGGCCGCGCTCCGGGAGCGGCAACTGGACCTCACCTTCAAGCTGACCACCGGCTCGTTGTACGACACGGTGCGGGCGCTGGCGCGCGACGGCTGGACCGAGGCGACCGACACCGAGCAGGTGGGCGGCCGCCCGGCGCGCACCGTGTACCGGCTCACCCCGCAGGGCCGGCGCTCGTTCGCCGCCTGGCTGGACGAGCTGATCCGGGAGCCGGCCCAGGAGTACCCGAAGTTCCTGTCCGCGCTCGGCTACCTGGGTGCGCTGGGGCCGGAGCGGGCGGCGCAGGCCCTGCGGGAGCGGGCCGCCGCGCTGCAGGACCGGATCGACCGCGGCGACCTGGCGTACCGGGCCGCGCGGCAGGAGCACGGAGCGCCGCGGCTGTTCGTGATCGAGGCGGAGTACGCCGGGGCGATGCTGCGCGCGGAGCAGCAGTGGGTGCTGAGCGCCGCCGAGGAGATCGAGCGGGGCACCCTGGCCTGGCCGGAGGCGTCCGCCGATGCCTGACCCGACCGCACCCGCGCACGACGCGGACGTCCTGGTGGTCGGCGCCGGACCGGCCGGGCTGATGCTGGCCTGCGAACTGGGCCTGGCCGGCGTGCGCACGGTGCTGCTCGACCAGCACCCCGCCCCGCCCGGCTTCTGCCGCGGCTTCAACCTCAACGCCCGCAGCCTGGAACTGCTCGACCGGCGCGGCCTCGCCGACCGGTTCCTGGCCGAGGGCCCGACCGTGCCGGCCACCGTGTTCGTCGGCGGCGCCCGGCTCGACCTGGCCGCCATGCGCACCAAGCACGCCTACACCCTGGGGATCGCGCAGACCCGGGTCGAGGAGCTGCTCGCCGAGCGGGCCGCCGAAATGGGCGTGCTGACCCTGCGCGGCCACCGGCTGACCGGACTCCGCCAGGAGGCCGGGGGAGTGCTCGCCGAGATCGACTCCCCGGCCGGGCCGACGGTGCTGCGCGCCGACTGGCTGGCCGGCTGCGACGGCGGCCGCAGCACGGTCCGCAGCCTCGCCGGGATCGGCTTCCCTGGTACACCCGCACGCCGGTTCACCCTGCTGGGGGACGTGGTCCTGACGGACCCGCAGGCGATCCCGTTCGGCGTGACGGCCGGCCCGCACGGCACGGTGTTCGCCGTCCCCCGCCCCGGGTACGTCCGGCTGATCACGCACGACCCCGAGCCGCCGCAGGACCGGGACGAGCCGGTGACGCTGCCCGGCTTCCAGGCCGTGCTGGACCGGGCCCTGGGACGGCACGCACAGATCGCCGAGGCCCGCTGGCTCACCCGGTTCGGGGACGCGGCCCGGCTGGCCGAGCACCTGCGCAAGGACCGGGTGCTGCTGGCGGGCGACGCCGCGCACATCCATCCGCCGGCCGGCGCGATCGGCGTCAACGCAGCCGTCGACGACGCGATGAACCTGGGCTGGAAGCTCGCGCTGGTGGCGCGCGGCCGGGCGCCCGACAGCCTGTTGGACAGCTACCACGCCGAGCGGCACGCGGCCGGCGCCAGGCTGCTGCGCAACACCCGGGCGCAGGCCCTGCTCGCCGAGCCGGGCGAGCACCTGGCACCGGTCCGCGAGCTGCTCGCCGAACTGGCGCGGGCAGCGGGGACGGCCGGCCACCTCGCCGAGGAGATCACCGGCATCGGCACCAGGTACCCCGTGCTGCACGACTCCGACCACCCGTGGACGGGCCGGATGGTGCCCGACGTGCCGCTGGACCCGGGCAGCCTGCTGCGACTGCTGGCCCGCACCGGCGGCGGCGCACTGCTGGTCGACGACAGCGCCGGGGCCGAACCGCTGCGCCGGGCTGCCGAGCCGTGGGCGGACCGGGTGACGGTGGCGGCGGTGCGGCCGGGCGGCCTGCCGGACACCTCGGCGGTCCTGGTGCGCCCGGACGGCCACGCCGCCTGGACCGGCGCACCGGCGCCGGACCGCCACGACGACGGGGTCGGGCAGCTGCGCGAGTCACTGCGGCACTGGTTCGGGCCGCCGGCCGCCCCGTCGACGACGGCCGTCTGAGCCGCGGCCGGGCCGGCGCCGGAGCGGGCGAGTGTCGGCGGCCCGGTCCGGCGGGTTTATGTCCCCCGGTCCGGGTGGGACGGTTGCGAACATGCGTCGTCCCCGGGGAGCTGCCCGTCTGTACCGCAGGCCACTCGTGCTCGCAGTGGCGGCCGCTGTCCTGGTGGCCGGTGCGATCGCCTACGGCGCCTTCCGGCTCGACGCCCGGCACGCCGAGGCGATGTCCCGGCTGGCGGGGCAGTGGCGGGTGGTGGACAACGCGACGGGGCGGTTCCGCACCGCGGCCGGCGACGTCCGGGCGGCCTGCCTGGCCGGCGGGCCGCAGCAGGCCGTCCTGCTGCCGGAGGCCGGGCAGCGGTTGCTCGCGGAGACGTCGACCCTGCGACAGGCGACCGCCGGATCGGCGGAGCTGGCCGGCCCCGCGACCGCGCTGGAGACGGCCGCCGCCCAGTGGTGGCAGGCCGTGCGCTCCGGTCAGGCGGGCGATCCGGTGCGGCTGTGCGCCCTCCCGAGCGGCGCCGTGGCCGAGGACGGCCCCGCGGCGGGGGCGGGCCTGGCACCCGGCGCGATCGACTACGCGACGGTGGACGCCGCCGCCTCCCGGTTCCGCTCGGTGCTGCAGTCACTGGTGACCGACGACGCGCACGCCGCGCGGACGTACGCCTTCGCGAGCCTGCTGTACGTGCTCGCCGTCTGCGTCGGGCTGCTCATCGTGGCCGGCGCCGGCGCCGTGGTGGTGATGCGCCGGTTCGTGCTGCCGGTCTCCCAGATCGCCGGGCAGCTCACCCGGGCCGGCCGACTCCCGACCGACCCGGCACCGGCCGCCCCGCGCGGTTGGATCGCGGGCCTGGAGCACGCCTCGGCCCAGGTCCGGTCCACCCTGGAGACCACCCGGCGCAAGGAGCGCCGCGGCACCGAGGCCCTGGCGCAGGTCGGCCCGGCGGTGCAGGGGCTGCGCGAGATCCTGACCGCCCGCGACCGGCCGGGCCCCGGCGTGCTGGTCACCGGCGACGTGCGCGCGGCCGAGGGCCTGATCGCGGGCGACTACCTCGGCGTCCTGCCGATGCCCGACGGCGCCACCGCGCTCTTCCTCGGCGACGTCGCGGGCCACGGCGTGGACGCCGGACTGCTCGCCGTGCGCCTCAAGACCGTCCTGGTGGTCGCGCTGCGCCTGGGGCGCGACCTCGACAACTCGGTCCACGCGGTCTGGCAGGCCCTGGCCGGCGAACAGGAGCGCTTCACCACGCTGACCGTCGCCGTCCTCGACCCGGTCGGCGCCACCCTCACCTGGGTCAACGCCGGCCACGAGCCGCCGTTCCTGCGACGGGCCGACGGCACCGTCGACCGCCTGGAGGTGACCGGCCCGATCGTCCACCCCTTCCTGGTCCCCGAGCCCGGCACCTGGCAGGCGGCCGTCACCGAGCTGCACCCCGGGGACCTGCTGCTGCTGTCGACGGACGGCCTCACCGAGGGCCGCGGCCCGGACGGCGAGGAGTTCGGCGACCGGCGCGTCACCGAGGTGCTGGCCGCGCTGCCCGCCACCCCGACCCCGGCGGCCGCGGTCGCCGCCCTGTACACGGCGGCCGACCGCTTCGGCATCGACTGGGCCCGGGACGACGTGAGCCTGCTCGCCGCCACCCCGGCGGACCCGTCCGGGCCGTCCGACCCGTCCGACCCGTCCGACGCGTCCGACCCGTCGGCACCGGGGTCGCCCAGTTCCCCGGCTTCCGGCTGGCCGACGGCATGAGCAAGGCCGCCCTGGGCCACCTCACCAAACAGCTCGCGGCCGAGCTGGCGC
>NZ_JBHYKG010000377.1:0-7604 GCF_042741245.1 Kitasatospora sp. NPDC058965 | reverse complement strand
GCCGCTGCAAACCTGGTTCTTCAAGGGTACTGACGTAAAACCCGCCGGGGCGCGCCCCCGTATTGTCGGGACGCCCCCACCGCGGTGGTTCACCTCTGTTCCGTCGCCCACGGCGGCTGGTCCAGCTCGACCTTCTCGCCCTGCCAGTACCACTCGATGGAGTTCCAGTCGGCGCGACCGGTGGTCTCGCCGTCGTACTTCAGGTCGGCCTGGGCCATCACCACCGCGCGGACCACGGTGGCCAGCTCCCAGGCCGTCTGGTTGCCCGACTTCTGCATGTTCTGGAAGTTGGTGCTGGCCACCGCCCGACCGCGCGGCAGGGTGCCGTTCAGGGTCTCCTGCGCGGACGCGTAGGGCTTCTCGTTCTCGTCCAGCAGGCCGTCCAGGGCGAAGGAGATCTTGATCCGCGGGTTGCCCGCGGCCGCCTCGACCGCCTCCATCCACTTGGGCTTGGCGACGCCCATGTCACCCCAGGGCTTCTTCCCGTTGAGCGTGAACCGGTTGCCGCCGTCCTTCGCGTTCAGCGCCGCGGTCAGCTTGTCGCCCGAGTTCGGCCCGTTGACACCCAGCACCAGGTGGTCGCCGTCCTCCATCTTGCCCTGGGTGAGGCAGACGTTGTGCACCAGCACCGGAGTCCGCCCGGCCAGCACGTAGTACGTGTGCAGCCGGTCGACGGTGAGGTTGTACATCGCCTTGAGGCCGGCGATCAGCCGCACCCCGAGCACCCGGACCCGCTGGCCGGTGCTGCTCTTGAGGTCCTCGCCCGCCTTCAGGTCCCCGGCGGGGGTGAAGGTGTGCGTGGTCTCGTCCCAGAACGGGTGGTTGGCGGTGGTGTGCACGGTCGACTGGCTGCCGTCCGGGTTCTGCACCGTCAGGTCGACCAGGTCCTCGTCCGCGCGGACGACGGTGGCGGTCACCCGGTGGCCGCCCTGGTCGGTCGCGGTCGCCTGGTCGGCGGACTGCACCAGGTCACCGGGCTTGACGTCCGCGATGGCCTTGGCACTTCCGTCGGCCATCAGCACCTGGGTCTCCGGGCTGAAGCTGCAGCCCGGCTCGTCCTCCACCACGTGGCCGTGGCCGCTCGCCCCGGCCGAGCCGCTCCCGCGGCTGCGCGAGTGGCCGCCGTGCGAGTGGCCGCCGCCGGACGGACCGCCGGACGAACCACCTGAGCCGGAGCCGCCGTTCGAGCCACCACCGCCGCCCGAGGAACTGCTGCCGCTGTCGTCGCCGGCGGGCGCGGACGCGCCGCCGGGCGTGTCGTCGACCGGGGTGTCGGTGCCGGTCGGCGGGTCGACGTGGCCGCGGTTCTTCGGGGCCATGTCGTCCCGCAGCTCCTGCGGGGTCTCGCTGTACGGGATCGGCGGGTCGTCGCGCACCGCCGGGTCGCGCGGGACCTCCGGCGCACCCGGGCCCGGGTCGCCGCCGGCCAGGCAGACGCCGGTCTCGAAGATCAGCGCCCCCGCGGCCACGCACTCCGGTGCGACCACCACGGTGCCGACGCAGGCCACCAGGGCCGCGCCGACCGCGACGCCGGCCACGAACGCGCCCGCGTCCATCGCGTAGTCGCCCAGGTCGTCCCAGAAGTCCAGGCCGGTGGGGTCGCTGCCGTTGGTCGGACTGTCCGCCGCGTAGCTGTACCCGCCCATCTGGCGCGGGTCGTTGACCTCCAGCACCGGGTCGGCGCTGAGGAAGCGGCCGAGCGCCGCGTCGTAGTGGCGGGCGCCGAGCAGGTCGAGCCCGGTCACCGAGTCGGTCGGCTGGCCGAGGAAGCCCCGGTTGTCGGCCCAGCTGCCCGGAACCGTGCCGCGCGGGGTGCCGTACGGGTCGTAGGCGCGCCGGGTGATCGCCAGGGTGCCGGCGTCCACCTGGAGCTGCGCGGTGTGCTGCGGATTGGCCGGCTGGTAGCTCAGCTTGCCGGCGCTGGTGCGGACGATCACCGTGCCGTCGGGGTGGCTGTAGTAGCGCGTCCCGGTCGGCTTGGTCGCCCCGGTGGCCAGCGTGAGCTGCTCGGCCCCGCTGAACAGGTAGAGCACGGTGCCGGTCGGCGAACGCTGGATCAGCAGGGCGCCGTCGGCGTCGTACAGGTAGCCGGTGTTCTGCGCGCTGCCGGTGCCGGTCGTGGTGCTGACCGACTGGATCAGGCCTTCGGCGTCGTACGTGAAGGTCTGGCTCTGGCCTGCCAGCACGGCGGTGCCGGAGCCCGCCGGCGTCCACTTCTGGGCGTTGCTGCCGTTGCAGGTGTAGATCTGGACCTGGGTGCCCGGGGTGGTGGAGCTGCTCGGGTCGTCCAGGCACAGGCCGCTCTGCTTGTGGGACAGCGAGCCGTTGGTGTTGGTGCCCCACACCTGGGTGCCGGTGCCGGTGCAGGTCGCCAGGACGACCTTGGTGCCGGTGCCGGTGGCGCCGCCCGCGGTGTCCAGGCACTTGCCGAGGACGCGCACGGTCCCGTCGGTGCCGACGGTCCAGGTCTGTGCGCTGCTGGCGTTGCAGGTGTAGATGTCCACCGGGTTCTGCTCGGCGGTGGACGAGTGGTAGTCGTCCAGGCAGAGCCTGCCGCCGCTCGGCGTCAGGCCGGAGACCAGGGCGCTCGCCGCGGTGGCGGTGCGCCTGGTGGTGTTGCCCGCCGGGTCGTACTGGGCGGTGAGCACGGAACTGCCCGTCGCGCCGGTGGTGCCGACCGAGGTCGCGGTGTTGGGCTGGACCCCGTTGCTGGGGTAGGCCGGCGTCTGGACGGTGTCGTTGGCGCTCGCGCCGGTCAGGTCGTGCTGGACCTGCTGGGTGCGGTCGCCCAGGGAGTTGTACTGCCAGCTGGTCCAGTACGGGGCCGGGCCGCCGAGGGTGGCCGGGGCCGGGTTGGCCGTGGCGCAGTGGCCGAGCTGACCGGCCGTCGGCGCCGTGGTGCCGGCGGTGTCGGTCCAGGCCTGGGTCAGCCGGCGCAGCCCGTCGTACTGGAAGCACTGGGTGTCGTAGGCCTGGTCGGCGCCGCCCGAGGACTGCAGCTCGCTGCTGGCCGTCAGGTTGCCGGCCTGGTCGAAGGTGTAGCTGGTGGCCGAGATCGGGTTGGTCGACGCCGTCTGGAGGCTCACCCGGTTGGTGCTCGGGCGCCCCGTCGCGTCGTCGTAGGTCTGCGCGGTGCGCAGCTGCTTGCCGAGCACGCCGTAGGTGGACTGCTGGATCTGGCCCAGCGGGCTGTAGGACGCCAGGTCCAGGTACGGCGCGAAGTCCGAACCCGTCGAGACCAGGCCGCCCTGCAGGTTGTACCCGTAGCCCAGGTCCTCCGCGGGCAGGCCGCCCTCGGAGCCGTACACCGTGTCCGACAGCAGACCGGTGGTGGGGGTGTACTTCGAGGTGACGGTGTAGGTGCCCGCCAGCCCGCCCTCGGCCGCCGGGAGCGTCACGGTGGTTCCGGTCGGCTGGTAGGCGGTGTCGTAGCCGGTCACCGCCTGGACGTAGGCGCTGCCACCGGTGCCCGAGCCGCCGACGTAGCGGGTCGATGAGGTCGGCAGGCCCTTGGCCAGCGTGTCGTAGCTCCAGCCGGCGAGCTGCTTGGTCTGGTCGCCGGTGTTGGCGCCCGCGTACTCCCCGGTCTTGCGACCCAGCACGTCGTACGTGAAGCCGAGCACCTGGCCCCGGGCGTCCGTGGTGGTCGCGGTGCGGCCGAGCTGGTCGTACGTGGTCCGGGTGGTACCGGTGTCCGGGTCGGTCTGTGCGGTCTGGTGCCCCGTCAGGTCGTAGGAGTACGACCAGGTGTTCCCACCGGTGTCCTTGACGGTGGCGAGCCGGCCCGCGAAGTCGTAGCGGTAGCCGGTGGTGATGTCCCCGACACCGGTGCCGCCGTGCTTGACGGTCGACGTCTTGCGCCCGAGCCCGTCACTGAAGACGCTCTCGGCGGTGCCGCCGGCGGGCGGGGTGAAGTCGGTCTCGTCCGCGCCCGGGTAGGCGGTGGTCGCCGACCAGAGCGGGGCGGCCTTGGAGTAGAGCGTCCGGGTGGTCTGGCGGCCGAGGCCGTCGTAGGCGTCCACCGTCTCCTGCGGCAGCGTGTTCTCGGTCTCGACGAACAGGGTCGCGCCCGGCGCCGTGGTGGTGTCGGCGAAGGTGCCGGAACTGGAGTGGGCCCAGCCGTGGCTGTCGTAGTGGACCGAGGTGATCAGTCGGCCGGCCGAGTTGTCGGCGGTGGTCGTCTGGGTCTGCCGGCTCTGCAGGAAGCCGTCGAGGATCTCCACCGAGACCCCGTAGCTGCCGTCCTCGCGCAGGGTCCGCGTCGTCACGCTGGACGGGTCGGGGTTCGCCCCGGCGCCGTGCACCGCGTAGCTGAACTGCTTGTCCGCGCTCTGCGTGGCCATCGCGCGACCGGGCGCCCAGACCGCGGTGCGCCGACCCAGCGGGTCGTAGGTCGCGTCCGTGATCCGGCCGTTCGGGTCGACCACGTGGGTGACCAGCGACCGCCCGGCGGCGACCGTCCTGGTCTCGGTCCAGCCCAGCGGATTGGTGGTGCTGACCGAGGTCGGCATCGTCGCCGTGGCCGGGGAGTAGCTGGTGCCGGTCGCCGCACCCGCCGCGTCGAGCTGCTTGGTGACGCGGCCGTACTGGTCGTAGCTCTGCGCGTTCAGCGTCTGGAAGACCGGGTTGCCCGACGCGTCGTACGACTGCACCGTCTGGGTGGCGGTGACGTAGGCGTTCGCGCCGAGCTGGCCGAAGGTGCCGGGGTTGCCGAGGCTGCCGTCACCGTCGTAGAACAGCCGCCGGTCGCTGACCGTGCTGCCGCTGCCGGCTGCGGTCCCGCACGGACCGGAGACCGAGACCGACTCGCTCGGGTAGCTGAGCATCATCGGGTTGGACGCCGGCGGGTTGGCGTAGCTGGTGGTGGTGCACACCTCCTGGCCGGGCGCCGCGATGTCGCCCTTGTTGTCCACCTGCTGCGGCCGGCCGAGGCTGTCGTAGGTCGCGTTGGACTGGTCGGTCCGCCAGCTGCCGTTGGCCAGCAGGGCCTGCGTCTTGGAGCTGGAGGACTGCAGCCGGCGGGCCGTCAGGTCCGGCAGGGTGGACAGCGTCGCCGGGGCCGGGGTCTTGGCGGTCCAGGCGGTGCGCGGCGAGGTGACCGTGACCGTGGTGGTCTCGGGCTCGGCCAGGGTCCGGCCGACGACCGAGCCACCGGCCTGGTTGTCCTGGTCGGTCTCCTGCGCGCTGCCGGCCAGCCACGGGCTGTCCGGCGTGCTCTCGCCGAGCGAGTTGGTCAGGCTGACGGAGCGCTTGCTGCCGTCGGCCTTGTAGTCGCCGTCCATGCCCTGGAAGTAGTTCGTCACCGTCTGGGTGATCGGGTCCGGGGCGGAGCCGGTGGTGGTGGTGACGGTGCGGTAGCCGCGGAAGTCGTTCCAGGTGCGGTACTGGTCGTCCGTCAGGTCGCTGTCGTCCCGGTGCCAGGCCGCACCGCCACTGTAGGTGTAGGTGGTCACCTTGGCGGGCGAGCCGGCCTTGGTGGCGTCGTTGTCCGACACCTGGGCGACCAGCGTCTTCTGGAACCAGTCGCTGATCGGCGTGACGCCGCCCGGGGTGGTCCAGTTGACGTTGTAGCAGGCCATGGTGTCGGAGTCCGGGGACGCCGGCATGGTGTTGTTGACCCGCGAGCACTCGGGCGCGCGGTAGGTGACGGCGATCGACTCGCCAGTCTCCGTCTGCAGGCTGGAGATCCGCGGGTGGTACAGCGGCGGCGCCGCCGGCGTCAGGCCGTCGACCCGGTTGTCCGTCTCGACGCCGGTGAAGGTCACCGGGTCGAGGGCGAGGGTGCCCGTGCCGCCCGCGCTGGTGTCCAGGCCGGTGTGCTGGATCTGGGACAGCCACATGACCGACTGCAGCGCGCCCGCGTCCTTCGGGTCCACCGTCTTGCCGGTCACCGGGTCCATCGTGCCGCCGGCGTCCGAGAACAGGTGGGTCAGCGCCCACGAGTCCACGTCCTGCCAGGCGGAGCCGTTCTTCACCGAGGTCTTGATCGACTGCAGCCGGTAGCTGGACCAGAAGGTCGGGGCACCGACCTGGCAGACGTTGCTGCCGGTCCCGGAGGTCGCCATCGAGCTGGTGCAGTTGAGGTCGTACGGGGTGTCCGGCCAGTTCGGCGCCGTGCTGCTGTTCAGGTTGGACGCCTGGCAGGTGGTCGGGTCCGTCACGCAGCGCTGCGCCGTGCTGAAGACCACCTTGGCGGCCGGGTCGTGGCCCGCCTGCTCGTCGGCCAGCTGGTACCCGTAGGAGATCTGGGTCAGGTAGCCGCCGCGGGTGTACTGGGTCATGGTTCCGCCGGCGCCGGACTGCGCGACCTGGCCGTAGCCCATGTTGTAGAAGTTCGACTCGGTCGCCCAGTCGTAGCGCTGCACGTTGCCGTGCGGGTCGACCACGAAGTCCAGGTTGAACCGGTAACCCATGTTCGCGCAGAAGGAGTTGTTGCCCTTGCTGCTGTCGTAGCACGGGTCGCCCGACTTCGGTGTGTAGACCGGCACGCCCCACGCGGAGTTGGTGGCCGGGTCGGAGGTGGTGCCCGGGGAGTGGTTCAGGCCCAGGTAGTAGGCGGTGCCGTCGGTCGTGGTGACCTTGAAGTACTCACCGTTCCACAGCCCGTTCGACGCACCGGTGAGCAGTTCCACCTTGGTGCCGTCGTCGTTCTGGACGTGGAAGACCCCGCTGCCGTCCCGCACCAGCTGGCCGTTGTGCGAGCCGAGCGAGATCGTCGCGTTCGAGCCGGCCCAGCACTCGTCGGCGGACTTGGCGATCCCGTCGTTGGAGCACGACTTGTAGGAGCGCTCGATGAAGCCCGGGCTGTAGCCCCAGCCGTCGCCGATCCAGGAGGACTGCGAGTTGCGGGCCGAGGTCTCCCCGTCCACCGACTGCGAGTTGTAGGACAGGCCGACCGCCGGAGCGGTCCCGCCCAGAGCCGGCGGCACCGGGATGGGGTAGTCGTAGGTGAACGCACCCGAGGCCGACTGCGACCAGCTGCCCGAGGCGGAGAGCGAGGTGGCGGTGTAGTCACCCTGCGAGCCGCTGCTGCCCGCCACCGCCGCGACCGTGGTGCTCGCCGCGGCGGCGGCCATCGGCGCGGCCATCATGCTCATCGCCCGCGGCGCGCTCGACCCGCCCGAGGCGGGCAGCGCCACGCCGGCGGTGAGCCGGTGCGTCACCGGGTCGTTGGTCGTCGCCAGCGGGGTCTGCGTCTGACACTGCGCCAGCTGGGGCGTCGTCTGCGCACAGGCCGGCAGCTGCACCAGGTGCAACCGCGAGGCCCACCCGCCGCCGTACGCCTGCGCCACCGCACCGTAGTCGAGCGAGACCGACACCTTGCCGGTCGCACCCGACCCGTCCTGACGGGTCAGACCCACCATCAGACCGTCGACCCCGGCCGCCTCGGCGGTGGTGTGGTTGACGGTGTTCACCTGCACCGAGGCCGGCGTCGACGCCGGCGCGAACGGCACCGCCACCGGCTGCACCGCGTCCGTCGCCGCGAACGCCACGCCCGCCGTCGGCGCACCGCCCACCGGCGCGGTCTGCGTGCCCGCCTTCGGCCACACCGGCGCCGCCACCTGATGCGGCTTCAACTCCCGCGAGCCCTTCGGCTCCGCCAC
>NZ_JBHYKG010000376.1:0-7621 GCF_042741245.1 Kitasatospora sp. NPDC058965 | reverse complement strand
GGCTAGGCGGCGACCACCGACTGGGGGAACGCGAAGACGCCGTCCGGGTCGTAGTGGCGGGCCACCTGCTGGAGCCGGCCCAGGTTCGCGCCGTAGTACGCGTGGCCCCAGTCGGGCAGGGTGGCGTCGATGTAGTTGACGTAGGCACCGTGCGCACCGAGCTCGGCCAGCCGGTCGCGGATCTCGTCCACGGTGGCGCGGGCCCGGTCCTCGGTGGCCGTGTCGGCACTGGCGTAGACCTGGGCGCTGGCGAGCGACTCGCGGTGCGGGAAGGCGGTGGCGTCGGGGCTGAGGGTGCTGACCGCGCCGCCCAGCGAGTCGAGCAGCAGGTCGACGCCACGGCGCCCGGTCATCAGCTCGGTGACCGCGGCCGCGTCCAGCGGGCGCGGGCCGAGCATCCGGGACACCGCGACGAAGCCCTCCTGCGGCAGCACCCCGCCCTCCCAGGTGGGGTGGCACTGGGCGATGGTGTCGTTCGAGCAGCCGGCCATGAACTTCATCGCGTCCAGGTAGTCCTTCGGCTGCACCAGGCGCGAGCTCGGCGCGGTGCCGACCGCCCGGACGAACCGGTCGAGCTGGGCGTCGGCGCCGGCAGGGTCGCCCACCCAGCAGCCGACGATCCGGCAGCTCGGCGGGGTGCCACCGGAGATCTGGCAGCTGGCCCACAGCTCGAACGGGGCACTGGCCACCCACGACTGCCAGGCCCCGATCACCTCGGTACTGGCGGCGGCCGGGAAGCCCAGGATGAAGACGGTCAGGCCGGGCGCCGGCGCGGTGGCGAAGCTGAACCGGGTGACGATGCCGAAGTTGCCGCCGCCGCCCCCGCGCAGGGCCCAGTACAGGGCGGACTCGCGATCGGGCGCGGCGGTGACCAGGCCCGAGTCGGCGGTCACCATCTCGGCGGCGGCCAGCCGGTCGCAGGTCAGTCCGTACTTGCGGGTCAGCACGCCGATGCCGCCGCCCAGGGTGAGGCCGCCGACGCCGACGGTCGGGCAGCTGCCGGCCGGGAGCAGCCGGCCCTGCGCGGCGAGGCCGGCGTACACCTCGATGAGGCGGGCACCCGCCCCGACCTCGGCGGTGCCGTCGGGCCCCACCTCGACCTGCCGCATCCCGCGCAGGTCGATCACCAGGCCGCCGTCCGGGATGCTGTAGCCGAGGTAGCTGTGCCCGCCGCTGCGCGCGGCGATCGGGATCCCGTGGCCGCGCGCGATGTCCAGGCAGCCCCGCACGTCGTCGGGCGAGAGGCACTGGGCGACGGCGGCCGGCCGCTGGTCGTCGGTCAGCAGGTTGTAGCCCAGTCGGGCGGTCGGGTACCCGGGATCACCCGGGAGCACCAACCGGTCGCCCAGCAGGGCCCGCAGCGCCTGCCAGTCCGGCGGCGCGGACGTCCAGCTGCACGGCCGCGGCGGGTACGCCGCCAGCGCCCGGGCGGGCGTCCCGACGGCCAGCACGGACCCCGCCGCCCCGAGGCCGGCCAGGAATCGTCGTCGGTGGATGGTCATACGGCGCCTCCCGGTGGCCCGTGCGGTTCTCCTCCCGATGATCACCCACCCCGGCCCCGGGAGGCCGCCGCGGCGGGCTTCCGACCCCGCGTGTCGCCACGGGAAGTCGACGGACCGTCAGGAGTCGGGCCGCCGGGCGGCGAGGGCGGTCGCGCGACCGGGTGCGGGCCGGGCACCCGCTCAGTCGCCGATGTCCTCGGACCAGAGCTCGGGCCGCGCGGCGATGAAGTCGCGCATCAGCGCGACGCACTCCGGGTCGTCCAGCAGGGTGATCCGCACCCCGTGCTCGGCGAGCCAGTCGTGGCCGCCGTGGAAGGTGGTGGCCTCGCCGATCACCACGTGCCCGATGCCGAACTGCCGGACCAGCCCGGAGCAGTACCAGCAGGGCGAGAGGGTGGTGACCATCGTGGTGCGCCCGTAGCCGCGCAGTCGGCCGGCGGCGCGGAAGGCGGCGGTCTCGGCGTGCGTCGACGGGTCGTCGTCCTGCACCCGCCGGTTGCGGCCGCGCCCCAGCACCGAGCCGTCGGCGCCGAACAGGGCGGCCCCGATCGGGATGCCGCCCTCGGCCAGGCCCAGCCGGGCCTGGTCGAGGGCGACGGCGAGCATCGCGGTGGGATCGGTCATGGCTCGACTCTGCCCGGCCGGACCGGTCCGCCACCGCGGGCGCGCCGTGCGGCTCAGACCGGCTGCGGGACCGACAGCCGCTCGACGCCGCGCCGGCGGCGCAGCAGCTGGGTCAGCGCCAGGCTGTCCGGCCCGCTCACCGCGATCGCCAGGAAGATCCAGCAGTACAGCACCGACAGTTCGCCGCCGTTCTGGATCGGCCAGAGCGCGAGGTGCTGGTGCACGGTGAAGTACGCGTACGCCATCGAGCCCGAGCAGATCAGCGCCGCCACCCGGGTGCCCACGCCGAGCAGGACCAGTGCGCCGCCGACCAGTTGGATCAGCGCGGCCCACCAGCCGGGCCACTGCCCGGCCGGCACGGTGTGCCCGTGCGCGCCGCCGAGCACGCCGAAGAGCGAAGCCGCCCCGTGGCAGACGAACAGCAGGGCGGAGACGATCCGGAGCAGGCCGACCAGGTGTGGCCGGGCCTGCGCCGCGAGGGCGTCGGTACTGGAACTCAGGGACATCTGTACTCCTTCGGTCGCCGGGGGAAGGTGCGGAGCATGGAGCACCACGGGTTACGCGCGGTTCCTCGCCCCCGTTCAATCCGCGGCCCGGTACGGCCCCCCTGGAAAATTCCGCGGGTCCCCCTACTCCGCCCCGGCCCGGTCCGGCGGCGGGCCCGGCCGGGGTCCGGTGGAGCGACGCTCCCTGACGATGTGTCGGTTTGACGGCGAATGGGCCGACACCGTCCCCGACCACGCGGTTTCCGCTCCGGACCTCCTCAGAGGGGAGGGCGACAGGTGTTCTAGGATGACGGGCCATGACGGATATGCAGGAGCCACGGCCGATCTGGGAGGCCACGCCGGCGGTGGAGTCGGGCGAGCCGGACTGGGCCGCGATGGCGGACAGTTACGAGCGCGACTCCCGGCGGAAGAAGCAGATCCGCACGGCGGCCGCGTGCGTGGTGGCCGCGGCTGCGGTCGGGGGAATTGTGGTGGCGGCGGTCCAGGTGACCGGATCCGGCCCGAACGGCGGACACGGCGCGGCGGCCGCGGGAGCGAGCCACGGGCCGTCCACCGGGCTGGACGGGCTCGGCGGCGGCCACGACCACGGGGGCGGCGCCTCGCCCTCGGACGACCCGTCAGGATCGCTCACCGTGGTGAGCTCCGGCGGTGCGGTGACCGCCTCGGGAGCGCCGACCGCCGGCGGCAGCACCGCCCCGGGCACCCCGGGCCACGGCGGCCAGCCGGGCGGCGGTCCCGCCGCCGGCGGGACCGCCGGGTCCGGCGGCTCGGGCAGCGGGTCGGGCGGGTCCGGTGCGGGCGGCTCCGGCTCCGGCGGCTCGACCTCCGGCGGTGCCGCGCCCGGCGCGCCGGCTCCCGCGCCCGGCAAGACCACCCCGGCCCCGCAGCCGACCAAGGCGCCCACCCCGACGCCCACGCCCGCGCCGACCTCGGTGAACCCGTACACGCCGGGCCAGGTGTGCGGCAGCGGCTTCGGCGTGGTCGACTCGCACAGCCTGGGCGACGCCACCATCTACCTCATGTACAACAACGGCACGGGCTACAACTGCGTGGTCACCATGGCCACCCACCCCAACGGCAAGGTGGCGATGAACGCCACCCTGGCGGTGCAGAACGGCCCGTCCGCAAGCAACCCGGGCAACTTCGACGACTACGCCGGCCCGGTCACCGAGCACGCCCCGCACACCTGCGTGACCTGGGGCGGTTCGTTCCGCGGGGTCTCCTGGACCAGCGGCTGGAGCCACTGCACCTGACGGGGTCGAGCCCCGCCTGATCGGCGGTCGGTGCCACGGGCACCGGCCGCCGATCCGTTTTTCCGCCGCGGCCCGTGCCCGGTCACCGCCCGCCGGGAACCGTCGCCTTCCGTCACTTCCGTCCCGGTGGCGCGTCGCGTTGACAATAGGCAGGCATTTGCCTGCATAATTGAGCTGTGAGCATGGAAGCGACGGCGATGGACGCCGTGTTCAAGGCGCTGGCCGATCCGACCCGGCGGCTGCTGCTGGACCGGCTGCGCGAGCAGAACGGCCAGACCCTGCGCGAGCTGTGCGAGCGCCTGGGGATGACCCGCCAGTCGGCCACCCAGCACCTGGACCTGCTGGTGCAGGCCAACCTGGTGGCCGTCGTCCGACGCGGCCGGGAACGGCTGCACTACCTCAACCCGGTGCCGATCCAGGAGATCGAGGAGCGCTGGATCTCCGAATTCGACAAGCCCCGACTGCACCTGCTCAGCGCGATCAAGACCAAGGCCGAGGAGTACGCCATGTCCGAGCAGATCCCGAACTACGTCTACGTCACCTACATCCGCGCCGGAGCCGACCAGGTCTGGCGGGCACTGACCGACGCCGACCTGACGACCCGGTACTGGGGGCACGCCAACATCTCCGACTGGCAGCCGGGTTCTCCCTGGGAGCACCGCCGGGCCGACGGCTCCGGCGCGGTCGACGTGGTCGGCACGGTGCTGGAGGCCGAGCCCCCGACCCGACTCGTGATCACCTTCGAGGACTCCCCGCACGAGCAGCGCGAGCCCTCGGTGGTCACCTTCCTGGTCGAGCCGCACCAGGACATCGTGCGGCTGACCGTGACCCACGAGAAGCTGCCCAACCTGGCGATGCTCGGCGGCATCTCCAGCGGCTGGCCGGCCGTGCTGGCCAACCTGAAGTCGCTGCTGGAGACCGGCGAGGTCCTGTCGCCGGCCCCCTGGGAGCTGATCGGCGCGCACAGCTGAGGCCCACGGTCCGGAGGAGGGCGCACGGGTGCGGCCTCCCCGGACCGCCCTGCTACGCCCCGTGCCGGCCCTCGCCCGCGGCGAACCGGGCGGCGCCGGGGCCGGTCTCCTCGCGCAGGGCGGGCTGGCCGTGGGCCCACTCGTTGGCCATCGCGGCGGCCTCCGGGAGTCCGTCCTGCTCCAGCAGGGAGAGCCGGTCGTGACGCAGGCACAGCTGCGGGAAGGCCGCGATCCCGGCCGCCAGCTCCTCGGCGGCCGCCCGCTCCTCGCCCACCGGCACCACGCGGTCGGCCAGCCCGATCCGCTCGGCCTCCGGCGCGGCGACCGGGCGGCCGGTGAGCACCAGGTCCATCGCCCGGCCGGCGCCGATCAGGCGCGGCAGCCGCACCGTGCCGCCGTCGATCAGCGGCACGCCCCAGCGGCGGCAGAACACTCCGAAGACCGCGTCCTGCGCCACCACCCGCAGGTCGCACCAGAGCGCGAGTTCGAGCCCGCCGGCCACCGCGTGCCCGGCCACCGCGGCGATCACCGGCTTGCCGAGCCGCAGCCGGGTCGGTCCCATCGGCCCGGCGCCCTCGGCCGACAGCCGGTTGCCGCGCTCGGTGCCGACCGCCTTGAGGTCGGCCCCGGCGCAGAAGGTGCCGCCCTCGCCCCAGAGCACCGCGACCGACGCCCCGTCGTCCGCGTCGAACTCCTCGAACGCGTGCAGCAGCGCGGCCGCCGTGGGCCCGTCCACCGCGTTGCGCGCCTCGGGCCGCGACAGGATCACCGTCCGCACCCGTCCGACCTGCTCCACCCTGACCGCCACGCCCGCACCTCCGGTTGCCTCGGCTCCCCGCCCACCGTGATCCAACCGGCCGGGCCGGGCCCGCGACAAGGCCGCCGCGCGGACGGCCGCCTCTCGGTCGCCGCTCCTCAGCCCGCCACCGCGAGCCGGTCCGCCACCAGGTAGCGCTCGCGCAGCCGGCCGAACGCGGTCGGGGTGGGCCGGTGCGGCAGGAAGGCGCGGATCCGCTCGGCGATCTCCCGCGGCGAGGCGGTGCTGCTGTCGCACTCCAGGTCGTAGTCGCCGTGCGCGTGCACCAGCGGGAACTGCTGCGCGGCGGTGCCCACCTGGCGGTCGCCCCGGGCCAGTTCACGACGGGCCAGCTCGTGCAGCGGACAGTGCACGCCCACGAACACGACCTGCTCCGGCGGCAGCACCGCCAGGCAGTCCGGCAGCCGCCAGGGCTCGCTGAGCACGTGGTCCACCACCACGTCGTTGCCCGCCGCGGCCATCGCCGCGACCGACCGGTGGAAGCCGGCCCGCATCCGCCGCAGCGCGCCCGCCAGCTCCTCCGGTCCCAGCTCCCGCTTAGTCCGCATCCCGTTGAACGCGTCGACGGCGAGCAGGTGGTAGACCCCGTCGTCCAGGATCTCCAGCAGCTCCCGGGCGATGCTCGACTTGCCGGAGCTGGAAGTGCCGTTCAGGAAGAGGATTCGCCCAGGTCTCATGCCCCCCATGCTCGCACGCGGTCGATTCCCGCTGCTCAAGCGCGGGCTGAGGGACCGCCGGGTCCGGTCACCACGGCCTCCCCCACGGCGGTGCGCCGGTACAGCACCGAGCGACCCGCCCGGGCCCCCACCACCAGGCCGGCGCGGCGCAGCACCGCCAAGTGGTCGCCGACGGCGCCCGGCGCCATGCCCAGGCTGCGGGCGAGCTGACTGGTGCTCACCGGCGTGCCCAGCTCCACCAGCAGCCGGGCCCGGGCCCGCCCCAGCAGCGCCCCCAGCGCCGCCACCGCGTCCGGGGCCGGCGCCGCCCGCTCCCACAGCACCGAGGTGCCGCGCGCCCGGTACACCAGCGCCTTGGGCCACGGCTCGTCGTAGAACGCCGCCACCCCCGGCAGCACCAGGGCCGACGGCACCAGCAGCAGTCCACCGCCGGCCAGGTCCACCGTGGGCCCGCCCGCCCGCAGCGGAACGACCAAGTCCTCACCGTGCCAGACGAGTCCGGGGTGCAGCCCCTCGATCGCGCGCTGCCACCCGTGCTCGCCGATCACCCCGACCCGGTGCACCACGTCCCGCTCGCAGACGGCGCGCAGCTGCGGCCAGTCCGGGGCGAGCAGCTCGTGCCAGGCCCGGTCCAGCGCCTGCGCGAGCACCTCCACCACCTGCTCGGAGGCCAGCAGCTCCCGCACCCGGGGCGGCGGCACCGGGGTCCGCGCCCGCATCGCCTCGATCTCCTTGCGGGCCACGGCCGGCGGGGTGGCCCGGATCGCGGCCAGGTCGTCCGCCCAGCTCTGGCCGAGCCCGCGCGGCGGCGGGGCGACGAAGTTCACCCCGGCGTTGCCGGCCTGCAGCGCGAGCACGGCGTCCAGCGCGGTCTCCCGGCGCAACCGGGCGAACACCGGCGTCAGCCGGGCCGCCCAGCCGGTCGGCAGCGAGGCGTCGGTACCGCTCAACCGCCGGAGCAGCCCGCACAGTTCGAAGGCGGGCGAGAGGGCGAAGCGGCTGCGCAGCAGGTCCTCGGTGGTGGTGGTGAATCGGAGCACGGACCCGACCTTACGTCCACCGACGAATCATTCGCGCCGCTGCCCGCCACTGCCGCAGGCTGCGGGCCATGACCGTCACCGCCCCGCCGCCCGCCCGCACCACCTACCGCGAGGTCCTCGCCGAACCGAAGTTCCGGTTGCTCTTCCTGACCCGGGTGCTGGCCATCGTCGCCGACTCGCTGCGCATCATCACCTTCACCGCCCTGGTCTTCGCCGGCACCGGCTCTGCCC
>NZ_JBHYKG010000375.1:0-7668 GCF_042741245.1 Kitasatospora sp. NPDC058965 | reverse complement strand
GGTCGCTCCCAGCGGACCGGTGCGGCCGATCAGGCCCTGGAGGCCCTGGAGACCTTCGGGGCCCTGAAGGCCTTGAAGGCCTTGAGCGCCCTGGAGGCCCTGGAGGCCCTGGGCACCCGTGGGTCCGGTGGCGCCGATCGGGCCCTGCGGGCCGGTGGCACCTGCGGGACCGGTCGAACCCTGCGGGCCGGTGGCACCCGTCGGGCCGTCAGGTCCCTGGGCGCCGGTGGCACCGGTCTCCCCGGTGGCTCCGGTCGCTCCTGCCGGTCCCTGGGCGCCCGTGGCACCAGTCGCTCCTGCCGGTCCTTGCGCGCCGGTGGCACCCGCCGGCCCTGGGGACCCGGTGGCGCCCGCCGGGCCCTCGGGGCCCTGTGCTCCGGTCGCGCCCGTGGTTCCGTTCGCTCCCGCCGGGCCCTGCGCGCCGGTGGCGCCGGTCGCCCCGGCAGGCCCCTGCGGACCGGTGGCCCCGGTCGCGCCCTGGGTACCGGCGGGGCCGGTCGGTCCCTGCTGTCCCTGTTGCCCCGCGGCGCCGGTGGCTCCGGCCGGTCCCTGTGCGCCGGTGGCACCTGCGGCTCCGGTCGCACCGGCCGGTCCCTGTGCGCCCGTCGCACCAGTTGCTCCGGCCGGTCCTTGCGCGCCGGTGGCGCCCGCCGGGCCCTGCGCTCCCGTGGCACCAGTAGCTCCGGTCGCGCCTGCTGCACCTTGGGCGCCGGTGGCTCCCACGGCACCGGCGGGACCCTGGGCTCCGGTCGCCCCCGCGGGCCCCTGAGCCCCCGTCGCCCCCGTAGCCCCGGCCGCCCCGGCTACGCCCTGAGGGCCCGTCGGTCCAGCCGGTCCGGCGGCTCCCGTGGCTCCCGTGGCGCCGGCAGCGCCGGTGGACCCCTGCGGACCGGTGGCCCCCTGCGCACCTGCGGCTCCGGTCGCACCGGCCGGTCCCTGGGTGCCGGTGGCCCCGGTCGCTCCCGCCGGTCCCTGCGCCCCGGTTGCTCCCGTCGCACCGGCCGGCCCCTGGGCCCCTGTTGCCCCTGTTGCCCCTGTCGCCCCTGTTGCTCCGGTCGCTCCCGTGGCGCCGGCAGCGCCGGCCGGGCCCTGCGCGCCCGTGGCGCCTGCAGCCCCTGCGGCCCCCGTCGCCCCCTGCGGGCCGGCGGCCCCGGTCGCGCCCACCGCGCCCGTCGCGCCCACGGCCCCGGTGGCTCCCGTCGGCCCGGCCGGACCGGTGGGCCCCATCGGGCCGGTGGGACCGGCCATCGTGACGGGTCCGACGAAGGTGGCCCCCGCCTGGTCCGCCGCCACGGGGCCGTTGTTGTTCAGGTCCGGGTCCGGGGTACTGGCGGTCACCGTGGCCTGGTTCACCGGGATGTTCGCCGCCGTGCCCGAGAGCGTGCCGCCGACCGACACCGTCGCGCTCGCACCCGCGGCGATCGAGGTGATCGGGCAGCTCATCTGCGTGCCCGCGCCGCCGCCGAGCGCGGTCAGGGTGCACGGCCCGCCGCTGCCCTGGGTGACGGTCGCGGTCGGGCTGAGCACGGTGGGCGGGATGCGGTCGCCGACCACCACGCCGTACGCGGTGTCGGGCCCGTGGTTCTTCACGGTGATGGTCCAGGTGACCGCCCCGTTCGGGGAGACCGTCTTGGTGGTGAGCTCCTTGCTGATGACCAGGTCGGCGACCGGCGGGTTCTGGGTCGCCCGGACGTTGGCGAGCAGCGGGCCGCAGGCGGTGCTGGACCGGGTCTCGGTGGAGGCGAAGGTGACGGTCGGGTTGTCGCTGCCGGCGACGAAGGTGTAGCTGCTGTCCTGCCAGTTGCCGGTGGAGCGGGTCGCCACGCCCGCCGTGGTGAAGGCGGTGGTCGGCCCGCCGGTCCCGGTGACCGTGAACGGCTGACCGTTCGCCAGCTGGGTCAGCGTGCAGCCGTTCCAGGTGTTGGGGCTGTTGCCGAAGGTCACCGTGACGGTCGCGCCCTGCTTGATCCCGGTCAGCTGCTGGCTCAGCGAGCTCGCGACGGTGGTGTTGAGGTCGACCGCCTGCAGGCCGTCCGCGCGGTGCGCGAACGCGGGGGTGTACACCTCGGTCGCGCCGGTCCAGCCGGGCGGGTTGGTGACGGCCTGGTACACCTGGTCGCCGCCGCTGACCGCGGGGTTGGCGAAGGTGCCGTTGGCCACCGTGACCGGGGTGGCCTGGCCGCTGCCCGCCCGGGCCGGCACCGGCCAGGGCGAGTACGTGCTGGCGACCAGGATCCCCAGCACCACGGCGCTGCGGGTGAGGGGGCGCGCCGTGGACGGCCGTTGCGCTGGCATGCTCTCGATCTCCGTACGACGGGTGGACAGTGCACCCATCGAACGGCGCCGCCGGACGTCTGCCGGGTACGACATTCCGTCAGCTCATCTGACAGTCCTATGAATGCACCCAGCTGGGGGAGTCCCGGCCCGGGCCGCTGACCCATTGGGCTGACGGCGGGTCAGAATCGCTGGCATGCCCCGCACCTCCCTCTCGATGATCGTCAAGGACGAGGCCGAGTCCCTGGCCGCCGTGCTCGCCGATGCCGCCGCCTTCTGCGACGAACTCGTGGTGGTCGACACCGGCAGTACCGACGGCACCCAGCGGATCGCGCACCGGGCGGGCGCCCGGGTGGTCGAGGTGCCGTGGGCCGACGACTTCGCGGCCGCCCGCAACGCCAGCCTGGCCGCCTGCACCGGCGACTGGGTGGTCTGGCTGGACGCCGACGACCGGGTGGCCCCCGCCGCCCAGCGCGCCTTCGCCCGGGTGCTGGCCGAGCTGGACGACGGTGTGGACGCGCTGCTGACGCCGTACCAGTACGGCTTCGACGCCGGCGGGTCGGCCTGCACCTTCACGGTGCAGCGCGAGCGGGTGCTGCGCCGGGCGGCGGGACTGTGCTGGAGCGGCGCGGTGCACGAGGCCGTGGACCTGGCCGCCGCCCGGGTGCGCGCGGTGCCGGAGCTGGTGGTCGAGCACCGGCGCACCAGTGTCCAGGCAGCCCGCGACCACGGCCGCAACCTGCGGATCCTGCAAGCCTGTTACGCGGCCGGCGACCGCTCGCCGCGGACCCTCTTCTACCGGGCGAACGAACTGCGCGACCAGGGCCGGCACGAGGAGGCGGTGGTCGCCTACGCCGAGGCGTTGGACGGTGTGCAGTCCGCCTGGGAGCGGTACTTCGCGCTGCTCAGCCAGGCCGAGTCGCTGCTCGCGCTGGCCCGCCACCCGGAGGCGGCGCGCACCGCGCTCGACGCCGTCCAGCTCGACCCGGCCCGCCCGGAGGCCTGGGTGGTGGTGGGCAAGGTGTACTACCAGCAGGAGCGCTGGGCCGAGGCCGCCCCCTTCTTCCAGGCCGCCACCTGCGCCGACCGCCGCCCGGCCACCGGCTTCAGCCGCGAGACCGACTACCAGTGGCTGCCCTGGGACCTGCTCGCGGTCTGCCTGGGCAACAGCGGCCGCCGCGAGGAGGCGCTGCGGGCCGGCCTCACCGCGCTGCACGGCAACCCCGAACCGGAACGGGTCCGCCGCAACCTGGCCTGGTTCGTGGAGGGCCTGGGGTGAGCCCTGTCCCGCCGCTCCATGGTGGGCTGACGGCGCGGAGCTACTTCTTGGTCGCGGTGGGCTTGAACGCGTAGAGCTTGCCCTTGGTGTCGGCGGCGTACAGCACGCCCTGGTCGACCGTCAGCATGCCCTGGGAGCTCTCACCGAGGTCGTAGTCCCACTCCGCCCGCCCGGTGGCGGCATCCAGTGCATAGATCCTGCCGTTGTAGCCCGCGGTGCCGGCGAGGTAGAGCGTGCCGTTCAGCAGGACCGGTTCCGCGAAGCCGCCGTCTCCGGCGGTGTGGCGCCACTTCTCCTGCCCGTCGGCCGGATTCAGGGCGCGCACCGAGCCGGTCTGGTCGGCAACGTAGACGGTGTCGTGGGTTGCGGTCAGTGCGGCCTTCAGATCGTGGCCGACGGGGACGGTCCACTTCTTGTTGCCGGTGGCGGCGTCCAGCGCGAACACCGTGCCGTTGGCGTCCGCGACGTAGACCGTGCCGTCCGCCACGACCGGAATCGCGTCGCCCAGGTAGTTGAGCGAGCCCGGACCGGACGGGCCCAGGTCGTGGGTCCACTTCGGTCGGCCACTGGCGGCGTCCAGCGCGACCGCGGTGTCCTGGTCGCCGTGCGCACCCACCACGTAGACCGTGCCGTCGGCCACCGTCGGTTCGGAGGTGCTGCCGTCGGTGGCGGTGCGACGCCACTTCTCGGTTCCGGTGGCGGCGTCGTAGGCGGTCACCGGTCCGTCGATGTCGGAGGCGTAGACGGTGTGGTCGGCGACGGTGAAGTTGGTTCCCGGCTTCGACCAGATCCGGTTCCCCGTGTCGGCGTTCAGGGCCACGACCGTCCGCTGGCCTGATTCGGCGAAGACGGTGCCGTCGGCCACCGTCACCCAGGCGGACTGCCCGTCGTAGGCGAGCTGGGTCTCCCACTTCTTGCCGCCGCCGACGGGGTCCAGCGCGTAGACGATGTCGCTGGTGCTCCCGACGTAGATCGTGCTGCCGGCGAGAGCCGGGGGCCCGGCCAGGCCGTCGCCGATGTCGCGCACCCAGGCGGTCCTGGTGGGGGCGCCGTTCAGCAGCGCCGCGGTCAGGCCGGCGGCGGCGGCCGTGGCGGCGCTCGCGACCAGCAGGCGCCGGCCGGCGGTGCGGCCGAGCCGGGGCCGGCGAGCCGATCGCCGGGCGGGCGGAACGGGCCGGGCCGGTACGGGCACCGGGTGATCGGGGTCGGGTTCCGCGGTGGGGCGGGGGAGTTGGCGGCGCATCGGAGGATCGCCCGGGACCGCGGTGGGGCGGGGGAGTTGGCGGCGCATCGGAGGATCGTCCGGGATCGCGGTGGGGCGGGGAAGGTCGCGGCGCGCCGGCGGGGGAAGCGGTGGAGCGCTCGCCCTGGGTGCGACGCCGGGAGGGTGCCGGTGCGCGGCCCGGACCCGCGGTGGGTCGAGGTCCGACCCCGGAGCAACGGTGGGGAGTTGGTGGAACAGGATGTCGCGTGGGACCGGCGGCGGTGCGAACGGCGCCGGATCGCGCAGGGTGGGGTTCGGCACCCGCAGGGTCGGGCGGTACGTGGCCGGTTCGGCGCCGGCGGGTGGAGGCGGTACCGCCCGGATCCGGCGCAGCCGGTTGCGCACCTCGGCGGCATCGGCGGGCCGCAGTTCCGGGGCAGCGTCCAGTAACTCGATCACCAGCGGGCCGAGCGCGGCCGGGACGGCGGACAGGCGCTCGGGCCGGCGTCCCGACTGGTGGGCGCCTACGAGCTGGTACAGGTCGAGCCCTGGGAACGGTGGCTCGCCCGTGATGAGTTCGTAGAGCACGCACCCGAGCGAGTAGAGGTCGCCGGTCGCCTCCGGTCGCCGCCCGGCCCGGAAGGCCTCCGGTGGCATGTACTGCGGGGTGCCGGCGATGTCGGCACTGGTGGCCCGGGTCGTGTACCGGCTGCGGGCGATGCCGAAGTCCAGCACCCTGAGGGTGCCCCCGGGCGTGACCATGACGTTCTCGGGCTTGAGGTCGCGGTGCACCACACCGGCGCGGTGCGCGGCGTGCAGCACGTCGGCCAGTTGGGCCGCCCAGTCGAGCGCCCGGTGGAGGTCCGGCGTGCCGCGTTCGCGGAGCTCCTGCCGGAGTGATCGGCCGGAGACCAACTCCATGACGAGGAAGGGCGTTCCGTGCTCGTCCTCGCCCACGTCCAGCACCCCGACCACGCCCGGGTGGGACACGCGGTTCGCGTTGCGCGCCTCGCGCAACGCCTGGGCAGTCTCGTCGGCGAGCGCGGTGAGCAGCTTGACCGCCACCGACCGGCCCAGCTCCAGATCGAGGGCCGCGTACACCCGGCCCGTGCCGCCGCGGCCGAGGGGATCGCCCAGTTCGTACCGGTCGGCGAGGATCCGTCGTGCCACCCCGATGCCCTCCTCCGAACCCCGTGCTGCGCTGGAGCCATCAAAGCACCGGCGGGACCGGCGGGAGGCAGGAACCGGTTCCTCCATGGTGCGGGAGACGGCGGAGGCGGGCAAGGAGCGGGGCATGACGGAATGACAAAGTTGTTCGCCCAGTCGTCCTGAAGTCATGGATGTGAATCGACGAAGTATCAATTACTGGAACAAACAGGGTCATTGGCAAGGTCGGTCATTCGTGGATGTGGACGAGAGGTCTTGACCTGTCCTCAGGTTGGCGCTTCACTCGCCGCTCAGCGACAGCTCGAACCGACCTGACGATCCGGGCCTCCGGCCCTCCACAGGACAGGGCGATCCACCATGAGCCAGACCACCGCCGCCCCGCGGTCGCCATCGACCCCGCGCGGCACCAACCCCGTGACGCTGTACGCCTTCGGCGCGCTCGGCGGGATCCTGTTCGGCTACGACCTCGGGGTGATCGCGGGCATCCTGGTGGTCGTCTCCAAGGCCTGGCAGCTGTCCGGCCCGGACAAGGGCGTGCTCACCGCCTCGCTCTCGGTGGGCGCGATGGTCGGGGCCGGCCTGGCCGCCCGGCTCACCGGGCGGGTGGGGCGGCGGCGGACCATCATGGCGGCCGGCGGAGTGGTGATCCTCGGCACGGTGGCGTGCGCGCTGGCGCCCGGGTTCGGCGCGCTGGTGGCCTTCCGCACGGTGCTGGGCCTGGGCATAGGCCTCTCCTCGGCCACCGTGCCGACCTACCTCGCCGAGCTGGCCCCGGCCCGGACCCGCGGCGCGATGGGCTCGCTCAACCAGATCTTCATCGTCAGCGGCATCCTGATCGCCTTCCTGGTCGGGTACTGGCTGCAGCCCGCGCACCAGTGGCGCTGGATGTTCGCCGGTGCCCTGGTTCCCGCGGTGGTGCTGGTGGTCGGGCTGTCGTTCCTGCCCGAGACCCCGCGCTGGCTGGTCGACCGGGGCCGGGAGGACGAGGCGCGGGCCGTGCTGGCGGCCACCCGTCCGGCGGGCGAGGTCGAGGCCGAACTGGCCTCGATCCGCGAGGTGATCCGCCGGGACGCCGCGCAGCCCGGCCACCGGGTGCGGGACCTGTGGGCGCCCCGGGTGCGACCGATGCTGCTGGTGGCGCTGCTGCTGGCGGTCGGTCAGCAGTTCAGCGGGGTCAACGCGATCAACGCCTACTTCCCGACCATGCTGGTCTCGCTCGGGCTGACCGCCAACACCGCGCTGCTGTCGGCGATCGTGCTGGGGGTCACCAAACTCGCCTTCACCGCGTGGGTGGTCTTCGTGGTCGACCGGTGGGGGCGCAAGCCGCTGCTGCTGATCGGCAACGCGGTGATGGTGGCGACCCTCGCGCTGACCGGCTGGGTGGTGACCCACGTGCACGACAAGGGCAGCCTGGGCCTGTTGACCGTGGTGCTGCTGGTCCTCTACCTGGCCGGCTACGAACTGGGGTGGGGCGCGGTGGTCTGGGTGATGACGGCGGAGGTCTTCCCGCTCAGGGCGCGCGGGGCGGGCACCGGTGTGGCGGCGGTGGTGCTGTGGGCCGCCACCGGGGTGATCACCGCGGTCTACCCGATCCTGTCGGACCACCACCACCTGGGCATCGGCGGCGCGATGTACCTGTTCGCCGCCGTCAACGCGGCGCTCTTCCTGCTCACCGGGCGGCTGGTGCCGGAGACCAAGGGGCGCAGCCTGGAGCAGATCGAACTGGACCTGCGCCGCTGACCCG
>NZ_JBHYKG010000374.1:0-7676 GCF_042741245.1 Kitasatospora sp. NPDC058965 | reverse complement strand
GCCGACCTGGTGCCCCGGGCTGTCCCGCGACCTGGCGCCCCGGCCGTCCGGCGAGGGAAGCGGCGGGCCGGCGCGCCCGAGGCCGGGCACGGGTCCCCGTGCAGCGGCAGTGCTCAGCTCCTTCAGCTCCTTGAGGTCCTTCCGCTCCTTCCGCTCCTTCCGCGAGAGCGGACAGGCCTGGATCCGGCATGCCCGACATGCCGGACTGGGGACACCAGACCGGATACGACAACCGAGGTACGGCAGCGACTGGTCGACGCCCGAAAGGACCAGCGGGGGCAGTGAGTTCGACGGGCAGTGGGATGACGCGACGGACGTATTCGCGCTCGTAGGTCGGACACCGACCGGTGTGGTCCGCCGTCGGGTGTCGCCCTGCTCCCGTGGAGCGGTCTTCATCAGCCGTTCACCTCAGCAGGGCCCGAGCGGAAGCCTTGATCGCCGTTCCGGGGCGGGAGCGGGCTTCGGTTCGGGGGTCCGAGTCCGCCCCGGGATGTGCCCGTATGCGGCCGATTCCGGGGCGGAATCACCCGTGCCGGATCCGTTGACACCGTCGCGAGCCATGAGCATGCTGACTGCAGCTGAGTCAGCGTCAGCTTCAGAGAATCCCAACATCCCTCCCTGTAAAGGGAGTTGTTCGGCACAGAGATCGTCGTGCGTGTGCCCGGTCCCGGTCCGCCCGGCCGGCGCCGCCCGTCGGCTCCACCTCGGAGCCTTTCGCCGGCTCACTGCCTCCTGGTCGCGAGCAGCCCTGCCCGGGGCGGCCGCGGCCCGAGATCAGCCGAGGAGGTGAACACCATGAAGAAGATCGTCGTGCGCAAGCCCGGCTCGGTCCGTCTGACCAGCGCCGCGCAGCCGCTCTACGGCTGTACCTGCGTCGCCGCCTGATCGGACGCCTCCGCGCACCCGACCCGGCAGACCCGGCAAGGACCGGCAGACCCGGCCGCGGGGTGGCCGGCATGAAGAAGACCGTCGCACGCAGGACCGACTCGGCCCGCCCGGCCGACCCTGTGTCACCGGTCTACACCACATGCCACCGCCGCCGCAACATCCGCACCGGCGTCTGAGCGGCACCGTCACGGTGCCCCGCGCCCCGGCCCGGGACCGTGGGCGGCCGGCACGAAGGGGATCGTCCTGCGCAGGCCCGGTACCGGTCCGTCCGGCCGGGGCCGCGCCGGCGTTCTCCGCGTCCGCCTGCGAACTCCCGTACCGAGGAACCCGGTTCGCCGTTCGGTGGATGGGCCGCCCGGACCTGGCGGCCCATCCACCGTCCTCGCTACGAATCCCGACGGCTCCAGCCCTCCTGAGGAGCGTGCGTGCAATCCACAACCGGCAGCGGCCTGCCCGAGACCGACCTCGACCACCCCCGGGCGCTCCATCCGCTGGTGTTCCTCCCCGACGGGGAGGACGTGGTGGTCGGCCGGGCCGACATCGACGAGTACGTCGTGCTGCCCGCCGACGGTGCGGCCCTGGTCCGCTTCCTGGTCGACGGACTGACGCCCCGCCAGGCGGCCGACCGGTACGCCGAGGAGTTCGGCGAGACCGTCGACATCACGGACTTCCTGTCCACCCTGGAGGAGTTGGGCTTCCTCGCCGCGCCCGGCGAGGCCGCGCCGCCGCCCGCCGCCCCGGCACCGGTCCGCTGGCAGCGACTGGGCCGAGCCGTGTTCAGCGCACCCGCCTGGCTCTGCTACGCGGCCGTCGTCGCGGCCTGCGCGCTCGAGATGGTCCGCGTCCCGGAGCTCGCGCCGAGCAACCACCACCTGTTCTTCACCAGTTACTTCACGGTGATCGAACTCACCCTGTTCCTGGGGCAGTTCCCGCTGCTGCTGATCCACGAGGGCTTCCACACGCTGGCCGGGCGGCGCCTCGGCCTGCGCTCCCGGCTGGGGATCGGCCACCGGATGATGTACCTCGTCCTGGAGACCTCGATGGACGGCCTGGTCGCCGTTCCCCGGCGCAAGCGCTACCTGCCCATCCTGGCGGGCATGGTGGCCGACGTCCTGGTGATCGCCCTGCTCACGCTGGCCGCCGACGCCAGCCGGACACCGAGCGGTGCCTTCCCGCTGGCCGGCCGGCTCTGCCTGGCCCTGGCCTACGCGACCCTGCTCCGGTTGGCCTGGCAGTTCTTCCTGCACCTGCGCACCGACCTCTACGTGCTGGCCACCACCCTGCTCGGCTGCGTGGACCTGCACACGGCCGCCCGCGGCACGCTGCGCAACGCCGCGCGCCGCTGGACCGGGCGGCCGGCGGAGGACCCGGAGCGCTGGCACCCGACCGACCGCCGGGTGGCCCGCTGGTACGCCTGGCTGATGGCGGGCGGCTACGCCCTCACCGCGGTCAGCTTCGTCATCGTGGTACTGCCGGTCGGCCTGACCTTCGTGCTCGGCGTCCTGCGGCGCTACAACGGCCACGGCTCGGCCGCCGGGCTGATCGACTCCACCGTCCTCGTCGCCCTCAACGCCGCCCAGCTGATCGCCGTCGGCTGGCTGGCCCACCGAAACCGCCGGCGCGCCCGCGCCGCCGGCGCCCAGCCCGTCAGCGTCGGATGAAAGGCAGCACCGTGACCGGAACCAGCACCGCCGCCAGCACCCCGCAGCACCTCTGGCTCCGGAGCGCCGATCCGGCCGGGCGCCGCACGGCCGTCGAAGCCCTGGCGGTGCCGGCGGTACTGGCCGCCACCAGTGCCCACCGTCGGCTGCGCGGCCCGTACACGGCCGCGGGGAACCTGCTGCGGGAGATCGTGCCGGACGCGCTGGTGCGCTGTCCCGACTCGGTGACCCGGCACGACGTGGAGATCCTCTCCGCCTCGCCGGAGCTGCGCGCGATCGTCCCCGCGAGCCGGGAGACCCTCACCTCGCTGGCCGTACCCGCCGAGCGCACCCGCTTCTACTCGCGGCTGCGCACCCTGCGGATCGCCCACGGCCTGACCGAGTTCTTCACCGACTACCTCAAGGCGCTCGGTGACGGTCCGCGCACGCTCGTGGTCCACGACCTGCACCTGGCCGACCCGACCGACCGCGAGCTGGTCGCCGTCCTGCTGCGCCGGATGGATCCGGCGGTGCTCACCCTGGTGCTGACCACCGGCACCGAGCTGCCGGCCGAGCCGGACACGCCGGTCGCCGTGCCGCTGTCCGAGGCGCTCGAGACCCACTGCCGCCGGCTGGACCACGACGCCGAGCCGGCGCCGCTGCCCGCCGACCCGGCCCGCCGGTTCGTCGAGGAGGACGGGACGTCGGACGACCCGCGGATGCTGGCCGCCTACCGGTCGCTCGCGGCGGACGACCGGGCCCTGCTGCACGACACCCGCCGCCAGGTGCTGGAGCTGAGCGGCGAGCCCTCGCTCGCGCTGGGTGCGATCGCCTGGCACGCGGAGCACGGCAGCGACCCGGCCGGCGCGGGCCGCAAGGCCCTGATGCACGCGCTGAACTACTGCATGGACATGGGGTTCTACCACGCGGTGGTGGACTACGGCAGCCGCGGCCGCGCGCTGACGACCTTCGCCGAAGACGCGGACGCCTGGTGGATCTTCAGCACCAAGATGACCACCTCCTACGCCGCGCTCGGCGTCCCGGACGAGGCGCTCCCGATCTACGCCGAGGCCCGCGCCGCCTGCGACAGCCCCAGCATCCACATGCAGGCCGCGTACGCCACCGCGATGCTCTACACCCGCCACCTGGACGAGGACCACCGCGACCACGTCCTGGCCCGCGGCTGGATCAACCAGGCCATCGCGTTCGCCCGGCTGCACGGCGCGCCCAAGGAGCGCGCCATGCAGACCGCCTTCAACCGCAACGGGCTCGCCCTGATCGAGGTGCACGACAAGCGCCCGCTGGAGGCGCTCAAGCTGCTGGACGAGGCGATCGCACTCCTCGACGAGGCCCTGGACCCGGGGGAGCAGGGCCTGCACCGCTCGGTCCTGCGGTACAACCGGGCCCAGGTCCACAACGCCATCGGCCGCTACCCGGAGGCGCTGGCCGACTACGCGGCCGTCATCGAGCTCGACCCCAACTACGCCGAGTACTGGTTCGACCGCGGCATGATCCGCCGCAAGGCCGACCAACTCGACCTGGCGCTGTCCGACTTCGAGCAGGCGATCAAGCTGTCCCCGCCGTTCCCGGAGGCGTACTACAACCGGGCCGACGTCCGCGCCGAACTGGGCGACCTGGCCGGCGCGGTGGCGGACTTCGGCTACGTGCTGGAGCTGGACCCCGGGTTCACCGACGCCCACCTCAACCGGGCCGCCCTGCTCGCCGAGCTGGGCGACCAGGACGCCGCCTGGCGGGATGTCGGGGCGGGCCTGCGGATCGACCCCGGGCACGCCCAACTGCTCTGCCTGAAGGGACAGTTCCACGCCGCCGAGGAGGACTTCGAGGCGGCCGCCCTGGCCCTGTCGGCGGCCCTGGCGGCCGACCCGACGAATGCGGAGGCGTGGGCACTGAGCGGCGGACTGGCCCATCAGCGGGGCGACTTGGCGCGGGCGCTGGCGGACCTGGAGACGGCCCGCGCGCACTCCGCCGACCCCGGCATCGCCTTCAACCTCGCGGTGGCGCGGCACGACTCGGGGCACCTGGCGGAGGCGCTCGACCTGCTGGACGAGGTGGTGGCGCAGACCGAGGACGCCGACGCCCGGCTGCGCCGCGCCCAGGTGCTGATCGCCCTCGGGCGCGACGCCGACGCCCGGGCGGACCTCCAGGCCTGTGTCGAGGCCGGGCAGGACCCCGAGCTCGGCCTCGACCCCGATGTCGCCGCCGAGGCCGCCGCCCTGCTCGCCACCCTGACGGCGCACTGACCGGCGGCGGTGACCGAACGGCCCGGGGCGGGCCCTGCTCGGCAGGGCTCGCCGGTCTCCTGCTCGGCAGGGCCCGCCGGTCTCCTGCTCGGCCGCGGGCGGGTGTGCGGGCCCCGTGCCGAGCCGCCGGCCGCAGGTGGCCGACGGCCCCGCCTGCGCCCCCGTCCACGTCGCTCTATGTTGAAGGCAGACCTGCATCCGCCGCCGGGCCGGCCAGCCCAGACCGGCCGGGGCGGGCGCACGCCGCCGCCCCGCAGACGAGAACCACCGAAGGTGCCCGATGTCCGTCACCCGCGAAGGAGCCCGGGGCCGGCGAGCCGCGCGCACCGGCACCGGACGGGTACGGATCGCGGCCGGTCTCGCCATGATCGCGGTGTCCTGGCCGCTCTACTGGACGACGGTCGGCCCGTTCCTGCTGGTGCTCTTCTGCGTCCTGTGGACCGGCTACGTCCTGTGCGTCGACGGTGTCGTCCACCGGCGCACCGGGCGGTCGGCGCTCGACCGCAGCCCGCTCGGCTTCGCGGCCCTGTTCCTCCTGTCCAGCGGGTTCTGGTGGCTCTACGAGCTCTTCAACCTCGCCACGCACAACTGGGCCTACGTCGTCCCGGACCAGCCGGGCCCGGCCCTGTTCCGGCTGGAGAAGACACTGTGCTTCGCCACCGTCCTGCCCGCGCTGGTGGAGACGGCGGACCTGCTCCGGTCCCTGCGCCCCGCCCGTCCCGAGCCGGCCGACGACCGCACGGTCCCGCGGCCGGTCCTCGCCGCGGTCGCCGTGCTGGGCGCGCTCTGCGCCGGCGCGGTCCTGGTCCGGCCGCACGACGCCTACATGCTGATGTGGTTCGTGGTGTTCCTGGTCCTCGACCCGCTGAACGCCCGGGCGGGCGGCCGCAGCCTGCTGGTCCAGATCCGTCGGGGCCACTGGGGCGAGTTCGCCGTCTGGTCGCTGGCCGGGCTCGGCTGCGGCTTCCTGTGGGAAATGTGGAACTCGGGAACCGCCGCGCAGTGGATCTATGACACGCCGGGGGTCAACGGCGCCCCGCACCTCTTCCGGATGCCGCTGCCCGGCTTCGCCGGCTACCTCCCCTTCGCCTGGTCCGCCTACGCGGTCGTCGAAGCGGCCGCCCGCGTCCTGCGGCTGCCCCTGCCGGCTCCCGGTGCACCGGCCGACCGGTGATGCCGCCGCCCCTCGCCGGGCCGTCCGGCCTGGCGGTGGCTCAGGATCCGGACCGTCATTGACGCCAGGGCGATCATGCGGCTAGCTTCACCGCCATGCAGCAGCGTGCTCTCCTCCTGACGACGCGGGGTCACATCGACCTCCAGCGCGTCTGCTCCGCTGCCTGTCGTCGCTCCTGCTGAGCGACCCCCTCCCGCGCGTAACCCCGCCCCCGCCGACCCGTCAGGGTCCGCCGGGCGACGCGCCCGCAGCTCCTGACCGCGCCGCCGCGCGGTCCCCGGCTGCCCCGAACTCCACTGCCGACGTGCGCCATTGGCGTACCCAGTTGCCAAGGACCGATATGCGCAAGCTCACCCGCACCGCCCTCGCCGCTGCCCTGGCCCTGGTGGCCGCGCTGCCCGCCGCCGCATCCGCCACCGCGGCGGATGCGGGAAGCGGCGCGGTACTCCCGCCGCTGACCGTCCTCACCGACACCTCCCGCGCCGGCCACGGCGACCTGTTCCTGTCGCCCAACTCCAGCAACCCGCGCTACGCCGGCGGGGTGGAGATCCTCAGTGCGGACGGCCGCCGGGTGGTCTGGTCGCATCCGGTGCCGGCCGGGCAGGAGGCGGCCGACTTCCGCAAGCAGACCTACCGCGGCCGGCCCGTGCTCACCTGGTGGCAGGGCACCGGGCTCGGCGGTCTGGCCAGCGGCGTGGACTACCTCTACGACGCGCACTACCGCAAGATCGGCGAGGTGCGGGCCGGCAACGGCTACACCGCCGACGGGCACGAGTTCCTGATTACCCGTCAGAACACGGCGCTGATCCTGGCGTACACCGAGGCGACCGCCGACCTGACCTCGATCGGCGGCCCGGCCCGGCAGAAGGTGATCAACGGCGTCGTGCAGGAGATCGACATCCGTACCGGCAAGGTGCTGTTCGAGTGGAACAGCGCCGACCACGTGCCCTACGCGCAGAGCGAGCAGCCGCTGCCCGCCTCGCCGGACACCCCCTGGGACTGGTTCCACATCAACGCCGTCAAGCCGGACGGCGAGGGCAAGCTGCTGGTCGACGCCCGCAACACCTGGACCACCTACCAGATCTCCCGCGAGAGCGGCCGGATCAACTGGCAACTGGGCGGCAAGGCGAGCTCGTTCACCCTCACCGCTGCCGACGGTCGAGTGCTGGACCGGGACGGCGAGCTGTTCGCCTGGCAGCACGACCCGGAGCCGCTCGGCGACGACCGCTACAGCTTCTTCGACAACGAGTCCGCCGGTGCGGCCAACAGCGGCAACGGCGCGGTGCTGGAACTGCCGTACAGTCGGGCGATCACGGTGCAGCTGGACCCGCGGACCCACCGCGCCGTGCTGGTCCGCTCCTTCGACCAGCCGGCCGGGCTGAGCGCCTCCTCGCAGGGCAACGCGCAGCCGCAGCCGGGCGGCGGACTCGTGGTCGGCTGGGGATCGCTGCCCTACGTCTCGGAGTTCAGCCGCACCGGGCAGCTGGTCTTCAACGCCCAGCTCCCGGCCGGGGTGAACAGCTACCGCGCCTACCGCTTCGACTGGCGCTGACCCGCGGTCGGGGGGGGGGGGGCGGGGCCCCCGCCCCCCCCCCCCCGCCCCCCGCCGCCCCGGCGGGCGCACCGGCCCCCCCGGGGGGCCGGGCGCCGCGCGGGGGCGGGGGGCCGCGCGGCCCCCGGCCCCCCCCCCGCCGTACGGGATCCCGCTCCACC
>NZ_JBHYKG010000373.1:0-7685 GCF_042741245.1 Kitasatospora sp. NPDC058965 | reverse complement strand
GCCCGGGCCGCCGCGATCCGCCGGCGCACCGGCGCGTAGTGCGCGTGCACCGCCGCCGTGAACGCCGCCGGGTCGGCCGCGCGCACGGCCCCGACCATGGCCCGGTGGGCCTGCACCGTGTCGGCCTCGTCCCGGTCGGTGATCACGTTCAGGTGCGGGGCGACGATCGCGTGCACGTCCCAGCAGGCGGCCGAGAGCTGGCCGATCAGCTCGTTGGCGAGCGGCTCCAGCAGCAGGGCGTGGAACCGGCGGTCGGTGGCGATCAGGTCGCCGCCGGTCGCGATCCGCTCGGCCATCTCGTCCACCAGGCCGTCCAGCACCGCCAGGTGGGTCGGCCGCAGGGCGCCGATGATCCGCTCGGCCATCCCGCGTTCGAACAGCTCGCGGACCTCGACCAGCTCCGCCAGCACCCGGAAGTCGTCGTCCGGGCTGAGCAGCCCGCGGAAGGCGAGGCTCTCCACCAGGGCCGACAGGCTCAGGCTGCCCACGTAGGTGCCGTGGCCGTGCCGGACCCGGACGATGTCGAGCGCGTCCAGCGTCTTCACCGCCTCCCGGACGCTGGAGCGGCTGGCGCCGAGCGCGGCGCACAGCTCGGCCTCGGTGGGGAGCAGGTCGCCCGGTTGCAGCCGGTTGGCCAGGATGTACCGCTTGATCTCCTCGGTGACCTGCCGTTGCCGGCCCGCTGCGCGGCCGTTGCCGAATCGTGAATGGTCCGGACTGATCAACGCTTGACCCCTCCCTCGTGCGGCGACTACGGTCACACGCTATCAGCATCAGACATCAGATGTCCGACCTTCTCGGGTTCGAGACAGCTGAGGCGTCACTCACCTCCGCCCCCAAGGAGCGCACGTGTTTGATCGAAACGACCGGGGCGTCGACCGCCGCGGCTTCCTGCGCCTGGCGGGCGCCGTCTCGGCGGCCGCGGCCTTCACCGGCTCCCTCGCCGCCTGCGGCGGCCCGTCCTCGACCGCGGGCAGCAGCACCGGCGGGTCGACGCCGGACGCCAACGGCACCATCGAGGCCGGCATCTCCTACGCGCTGTCGACCGGCTTCGACCCGATGACCTCGTCCGGCGCCACGCCGGTCGCCGCCAACATGCACGTCTTCGAGGGCCTGGTCGACCTCGACCCGGTCACCCGCGAGCCGTACCCGGCGCTGGCCACGGCCCTGCCGCAGGCGGTGAGCGACACCGTCTACCGGGCCACCCTGCGCAAGGGCGCCACCTTCCACGACAACTCGCCGGTCACCACCGACGACGTGGTGTTCAGCTTCACCCGCATCCTGGACCCGAAGAACGCCTCCTTGATGGTCCAGTTCCTGCCCTTCCTGGACAGCGTCACCGCCGTCGACGCGTCCACCGTCGAGTTCCGGCTCAAGTACGCCTTCCCGCTCTTCCCGACCCGGATCTCGGTCGTCAAGATCGTGCCCAGGAAGATCGTCGAGGCGGACCAGAAGGCCTTCGACGCCAAGCCGGTCGGCTCCGGCCCGTACCAGCTGGTCGAGGCCACCCGCCAGGACAAGATCGTCTTCAAGCGGTGGGACGCCTACAACGGTCCCCGCCCGGCCAGGGCCGCCGCGATGAACTGGCGCCTCGTCAACGACAACACCGCCCGGGTGAGCGCCATCTCGTCCGGCCGGGTCGAGGCGATCGAGGACGTCCCGTACGTCGACGTCGCCGCCCTCAAGGGGAAGACCACCACCGACTCGGTCGCCTCCTTCGGCAACCTGTTCCTGATGTTCAACTGCGCGCAGAAGCCGTTCGACGACAAGCGGGTCCGCCAGGCCCTGCACTACGCGCTCGACGTCGACAAGATCGTGGCCACCGCGATGTACGGCCAGGGCATCGCCTCCACCAGCTACCTGCAGCCCAGCCACCCCGACTACCACCGGGCCGGCACCGTCTACACCCACGACCCGGCCCGGGCCAAGTCGCTGCTGGCCGACGCGGGCGCGGCCGGACTGTCCGTCACCCTGCTGACCACCAACACCGGCTGGGTCGCCGACATCGCCCCGATCATCAAGGAGAGCTGGGACGCGATCGGCGTCAGCACCACGCTGGACGTCGGCGACTCCTCGGGCCAGTACAAGAAGGTCGACGGCGGGTCGTTCCAGGTGATGGCCGCCCCCGGCGACCCGTCGGTCTTCGGCAACGACACCGACCTGCTGCTGCGCTGGTTCTACGGCGCGGGCGTGTGGCCGACCAAGCGGTTCCGCTGGGCCGGCTCCGCCGAGGACACCCAGGTCCGCGGACTCCTCGACCAGGCCGCGCAGACCTCGGACAAGAACACCCGGAGCAAGCTCTGGGGCCAGGCCATCGACCTGATCGCCGAGCAGGCCGCGCTCTACCCGATCGTCCACCGCAAGCTGCCCACCGCCTGGGACACCAAGAAGCTGACCGGCTTCAAGCCGCTGCCCACCACGGGCCTGTCGTTCCTGGGCGTGGCCACCGCCTGACCGCGGGCCGGGGCCGGCCCTGCCGACGACCGCGCCGGCCCCACCCCCTCCGCACGATCAAGGACTCCCCATGCTCGTATTCCTCCGGCTGGCGCTGCGCCGCGTCGCGATGCTGCCGGTGATGGTGCTCGGCGTCGCCGCGCTGGTCTTCGCGGTGATGCAGTTCTCGCCCGCCGACCCCGCGTACAACGCGCTCGGCGACAGCGCCACACCCCAGGCCCGGGCCGCGTTCGCGGCCGCCAACGGGCTCGACGACCCGCTGCCGGTGCGCTACCTGCACTTCCTGCAGCACCTGGTGCACGGCGACCTGGGCGTGACCGTGCCGCCCAGCCAGCCGGTCGCCGACCGGATCGCCACCGCCTTCCCGCTGACCCTGCAGCTGACCCTGCTCGGCCTGGTGATCGCCGTGCTGATCGCGCTGGTCCTCGGCGTCACCGGCGCCCTGTACCGGGACCGCTGGCCCGACCAGCTCACCCGGGTGCTCTCCATCTCCGGGGTGGCGATCCCGTCCTTCCTGGTCGGCATCCTGCTGATCCAGGAACTCGCCCTCGACCACCCGCTGTTCCCCAGCGGCGGCTACGTCAACCCGGCCGACGACCCGGCCGGCTGGCTGCAGTCGCTGGCGCTGCCGGCGCTCTCGCTGGCCGTGCCGGTGGGCGCCTCGCTCGCCCGACTGGTGCGCACCGCCATGGTCGCCGAGCTGGACCGCGACTACGTGCGCACCGCCACCGGCAACGGCCTGCCGCGCTCGGTGGTGGTGCGCGGGGTGCTGCGCAACGCCATGGTCACCCCGCTGACCGTGCTCGGCCTGCGGGTCGGCTACCTGCTCAGCGGCGCCGTGGTGATCGAGAACATCTTCAACCTGCCCGGCATGGGCCAGCTGATCGTCCAGGGCGTCACCGGCGGCGACGTGGCCCTGGTGCAGGGCGCGGTGCTGACCATCGCGGTGGTCTTCCTGGTCGTCAACGTCCTCTCCGACCTGCTGGTCCTGCTGGTCAACCCCCGCGTCAGGACGGTGTGACATGCGAACCGGACTCCTCCGCCGCCTTGCCCGGCCGGGCCTCGCGCTCCGCCGGCTGCCCGCCGCCTCCCGGGTCGCGCTCGGCGTGCTGGTCCTGCTGCTGCTGGCCGCGGCGCTCGGCCCGCTGCTGACCCAGGACCCGCTGGCCACCGGCATCCCCGTGCAACCCCCGAGCGGTGCGCACTGGTTCGGCACCGACCGGCTCGGCCGCGACGTGTTCGCCCGGGTGGTCGACGGCGCCCGCTACTCCCTGGTCATCGGCCTGGGCGCGACCGCCGTCGCGCTGGTCGCCGGCACCGTGCTCGGCGCCTTCGCCGCCACCGCCCGCAGGGCGGGCGACGAGGGGGTGATGCGCACCCTGGACGTCGTGATGGCCTTCCCGCCGATCGCGCTGGCCGCCGTGCTGGTCACCATCTTCGGCACCGGCGTGCCGATCCTGGTGCTGACCATCGCCTTCGTCTACGTGCCGATGCTCACCCGGGTGGTGCGCGCCAACGTGCAGGCCCAGTACGGCGAGGACTACGTGGCGGCCGAGCGCGTCATGGGCGCCCGGCGCGGCTACATCGTGGCCCGCCACGTGGCCGTCAACTGCGCCGCCCCGGTCGCCGTGTTCGCCACCGTGCTGGTCGCCGACGCGATCGTGTTCGAGGCCAGCCTCTCCTTCCTCGGGGCCGGCGTGCAGCAGCCCAACCCCAGCTGGGGCAACGTCATCTCGTACGGCCAGCAGATCCTGCAGGCCGGCGGCTGGTGGGCGGCGATCTTCCCGGGCCTGGCCATCCTGCTCACCGTGCTGGCGCTGAACGTGCTGGCCGAGGGGCTGACCGACGCCGCCGCCGCGCCCGCCCCGGGCCCGGCACCGGACGCCCCGGCCGACGACCGGTCCACCGCGGCGCCCCAGGCGGACGTCACCGCCGCGCTGGCGGTGCTGGCCGAGCGGGTCGCCGCGCAGCCCGTGCGGATCGCGCCGGTCGCACCGGGCGCCGCCGAACTGCTCGCGGTGCGGGACCTGTCGATCCGCTTCCCCGACCGGTACGGCAGCACCCCCGTGGTCGACGCGGTCTCCTTCACCGTGCACGAGGGCGAGACCCTCGGCCTGGTCGGCGAGTCCGGCTGCGGCAAGTCGATCACCAGCCTGGCCGTGATGGGCCTGCTCGCCCGCAACGCCACCACCGGCGGCCGGATCGACTACCGCGGCCAGGACCTGCTCACCATGGACCCGCGGCGGCGCCGCGCCCTGCTCGGCCCCGAGATCGCGATGGTGTACCAGGACGCGATGTCCTCGCTCAACCCCTCGGTCCTGGTCGGCACCCAGCTCAAGCAGCTGACCGGCCGCGGTGGCAGCAAGACGCCCGCCGAACTGCTCGACCTGGTCGGCCTGACCCCGCAGCGCACGCTGCGCAGCTACCCGCACGAACTGTCCGGCGGGCAGCGCCAGCGGGTGCTGATCGCGATGGCCCTGTCCCGCGACCCGCGCCTGCTGATCGCCGACGAGCCGACCACCGCGCTCGACGTCACCGTGCAGGCCCAGGTGGTGGACCTGCTGGTGCGGCTGCGCGACGAGCTCGGCTTCGCCATGGTGCTGGTCTCGCACGACCTCGCGCTGGTCGGCGACCTGGCCCACCGGGTGGCCGTGATGTACGCCGGGCAGGTCGCCGAACTCGGCGCCACCCGCGCGGTGCTGACCGACCCCGCGCACCACTACACCCGCGGGCTGCTCGGCTCGGTCGTCTCGCTGGAGTCCGGCGCGGACCGCCTGCACCAGATCCGCGGCGTGGTCCCCGCCCCGCGCGCCTTCAACAGCGGCTGCCGGTTCGCCACCCGCTGCCCGGCCGCCACCGAGCTGTGCCGCACCGCGGTGCCGGCGGCCGCCGACCGGGCGCCGGACCACGGCTTCGCCTGCCACCACCCCGCGGCGGCCGTCCTCGAAGGGAGCCCCCGATGAACCCCACCGACCGGCAGCCGGTGCTGCGCCTGGACGGCGTGCACGTGCGGCACCGCGCCCGCGGCGGCGGCGTGCTGCGCCGCGACGCGGTGCACGCACTCACCGCGGCCGACTTCGAGGTCCGCAAGGGCGAGATCGTCGGCGTGGTCGGCGAGTCCGGCTGCGGCAAGTCGACCATGGCCAAGGTGCTCACCGGCCTGCAGCGCCCGACCGAGGGCACCGTCGCGTTCCGTGGCGAGGACCTGTGGGCGATGCCGGCCGCCCGGCGCCGGCGCGAGTTCGGCAGCGCCGTCAGCATGGTCTTCCAGGACGCCTCGACCGCGCTCAACCCGCGGCTGCCGGTGGGGCGGATCCTGCGCGACCCGCTCGACGTGCACCGGCGCGGCACCCGCCCGGAGCGCGAGCAGCGGGTCGAGGAACTGCTCGACCTGGTCGGCCTGCCCGGCCACGTGATCCGCAACCTGCCCGGCCAGCTCTCCGGCGGCCAGCGCCAGCGGGTGGCGATCGCCCGGGCGCTGGCGCTGGAGCCGGACGTGGTGATCGCCGACGAGCCGACCAGCGCGCTGGACGTCTCGGTCCGAGCCCAGGTCCTCAACCTCCTGGTCGACCTGCGCGAACGGCTCGGCCTGGGCATGGTCTTCGTCTCGCACGACATCCAGACCGTGCGCTACCTCTCCGACCGGCTGGCCGTGCTCTACCTGGGCCGGGTGGTCGAGGAGGGCGCGGCCGCCGAGGTCACCGGTGCGCCGTCGCACCCCTACACCAAGGCGCTGCTGTCCGCGACGCCCAGCCTGCTGGCGCAGAGCGAGCGGATCGTGCTGCACGGTCCGGTGCCCTCCGCCACCAACCCGCCCAGCGGCTGCCCGTTCCGCACCCGGTGCTGGAAGGCCGACGAGGCCTGCGCCACCGACTTCCCCGCGGCCGACGGTGCCGAGCGGCACCGCTGGCACTGCGTCCACCCCGAAACCCCCGCAAGGAGCACCGCATGACCCTCCGTCAGCCCCGGTTCGCCGGCCTCGTCCCCCCGGTCGTCACGCCGCTGACCGCCGACGGCCGGATCGACACCGCCTCGCTGGAACGACTGGTCGGATTCCTGCTGGAGGGCGGGGTGGACGGCCTGTTCGCCCTCGGCAGCTCCAGCGAGACCGCCTACCTCACCGAGGACCAGCGCACCCAGGTGCTGGAGGTGGTGGTCAAGGCCGCCGCCGGCCGCGTCCCGGTGATCGCCGGCTGCATCGAGACCACCACCAACCGGGTGATCGAGCGGGCCCGGACCGCCCGCGAGCTGGGCGCGGACGCCGTGGTGGCGACCGCCCCCTTCTACACCCGCACCCACCCCGCCGAGATCGAGCGGCACTTCCGGCAGATCGCGGCCGCCGTCGACCTGCCGCTGTTCGCCTACGACATCCCGGTCTGCGTGCACACCAAGCTGGACACCGGGATGCTGCTGCGGCTGGCGGCGGACGGCGTGCTGGCCGGGGTCAAGGACTCCAGCGGCGACGACGGTGCCTTCCGCTACCTCTGCCTGGGCGCTGCCGAGCTGCCCGGGTTCGCGGTGCTGACCGGGCACGAGGTGGTGGTCGACGCGATGCTGCTGGGCGGTGCCGACGGCGTGGTGCCCGGGCTCGGCAACGTTGACCCGCACGGCTACCGCCGGCTCGCGGACGCCGCGGCGGCGGGGGACTGGGCGGCGGCGCGGGCGGAGCAGGACCGGCTGGCCCGGCTGTTCGAGATCGTCCGGGCAGCCACCGACACCTCCGGGACCGCCGCCGGGCTGGGCGGCTTCAAGACCGCGCTGATGCTGCGCGGGATCATCGCGAGCAACGCGATGAGCGCGCCGATGCTGCCGCTGGACGAGCAGCAGACCGCCGAGGTCCGCCGGGTCCTGGAACGGGCGGGACTGCTGTGAGCGCGCTCGCGGGCCTGCCGCTCGGCGGGGCGGAGGGGCTCGGCACCTCGCCCCCGCCGCCCCCGGTGCCGCGCGTGGCCGGCGTGGACATCGGCGGCACCAAGATCTCGGCCGCCCTGGTCGGACGGGACGGGGTACTCGGACGGACCGTCACCGTGCCGACCCCCGCCGCCGAAGGGCCGGCGGCCGTGCTCGCCGCCGCGGCCGGCGCGGTGCGCCGGCTCGGCGGCGGGGTGGCGGCGGTGGGCGTCGGCAGCGCCGGGGTGATCGACCCGGACACCGGCGTGGTGCGGTCCGCCACCGACGCGCTGCCCGGCTGGGCCGGCACCGACCTGCGCGGCGGCCTGGCCGAGCTGCTC
>NZ_JBHYKG010000372.1:0-7685 GCF_042741245.1 Kitasatospora sp. NPDC058965 | reverse complement strand
CCCGCCCCTCGTCCGTACCGGCGGACTAACCGGCCGTCAGTTCCCGGGCCTGCTTGACGTCGGCGGCCATCCGGTCCAGCAGCGCCTCGATCGTGTCGAACTTCTCCATGCCGCGCAGGTAGGCCAGGAAGTCCACGGCCACGTGCAGCCCGTACAGGTCCAGGCCGACCCGGTCGATGGCGTACGCCTCCACGGTCCGGGCGGTGCCGTCGAAGGTCGGGTTGGTGCCCACCGAGATCGCCGCGGGCATCCTCTCGCCCGCCGCGGTCAGCCAGCCCGCGTACACCCCGTCGGCCGGGACCGCGCTGTGCGGCACGGTGTCCACGTTGGCCGTCGGGTAGCCCAGGTCGCGGCCGCGCTGCGCCCCGCGCACCACCAGGCCCTCGACCCGGTGCGGGCGGCCCAGCACCTCGGCGGCACCGGCCACGTCGCCCTCGGCGACCAGCCGGCGGGTCAGCGTGGAGGAGAACGGCTCGCCGCCCCCGGCCTCGCCGCTCACCCGCAGGTCGACCACCTCGACCGCGAAGTCCGCCGCCCCGCCCAACTCGGCCAGCAGCGCGACGTTGCCGGCCGCCTTGTGGCCGAAGCGGAAGTTCGGGCCCTCGATCACCAGCCGCGCGTGCAGCGCGTCCACCAGGACCTGCTGCACGAAGGCCTCGGGCGACTCCTTCGAGAACTCCGCGGTGAACGGCAGCACCAGCACCGCGTCCACCCCGAGTTCGGCCAGCAGCTCGGCCCGGCGCGGGTGCGGGGCCAGCAGCGCCGGGTGGCTGCCGGGGCGGAGCACCTCGCTCGGGTGCGGGTCGAAGGTCACCACGACGGCCTTGGCGCCCAGCTCGCGGGCGCGCGCCACGGCCCGGTTGACGATCAGCTGGTGCCCCAGGTGCACACCGTCGAAGGAACCGATGGTGACGACGCTGCGTCCCCAGTCGCCGGGAATCTCCTCCAGGCCACGCCAGCGCTGCACCCTGACCGCTCCTTCTCTTCCAGGGCTCTTGTGGGATCCCTGCTCCGAGCGCCCGGTCCCCGGGTGCTCACATGCTCGAACGCGAACCCCTATAGCGTGCCATGCGCCCGCTCCCGCTCCGGCACCGGAACACCCGCAGGACGCGGCACCACCGGTGCGACCGGGCGCACCGGGCTCCGTTCGGCCTCCGCCGCGGCGTACTGCGGGTCCCGGCCGCGGGCCGTCTGGGCCCGCATCCGCTCCAGCAGCGGACCGGCGGCGAGCGGACGGCCCCGGGCCGGCCAGTCGGTGAGCAGCAGCGCGAAGGCGGCGCTGCGGCCCGCGCAGCGCACCAGCAGCGCGTCCAGCGCGGTCACCCCGCCCTCGCCGGCCGCGAAGGCGTCGGCGAGCCGCCGCACCAGCGCCCGGGCCCGCTCGCCGTCCCGGCGGTCCACCGTGGCGGCCACCCGCTCCAGCACCGCCGCCAGCACCCGCGGGTCCCGCTCGACGGCCAGCAGCCGGTCCAGGAACTGCTCCCGCAGCTCGTCCCCCGGGCCGTCCCCCGGTGCGGCCAGCACCAGGGCGAAGGCCTGCCGGACCGGCACCGGCCGCTCCCCCGGGCCGGTGCCGAGCAGGGCCGTCAGGTCCCCGGGCCCGGCGGTGCCGAGCAGCAGCCGCCGGCCCAGGTACTCGGCCACCAGCTCGGCCCGCTCCGGGCGGTCCCGCAGCAGCCGGCCCGCCAGCCGGGTGGCCCGGTCCGGCAGCGCGACGGGCAGCCCGTGCACCGGCGGGGCGTCGGCCAGCACCCGCAGCACCGCCGCGACCCCCGCCCCCGGCCGGGCCAGCCGCTCCTCGAAGGCGGCCAGCACGGCCGCCTGATCACTCGTCAGCGCCTCGCCCAGCACCGACGGGGTGACGAACGGGTCGTCGGCCGCGTAGGCCCGCAGCGCGGCCGGCAGGTGCTCCGGCCGGCTGACCGGGTCCCGGACCAGCAGGGCCAGCGCCGCGCCGTGCAGCGCGGGCTCGCCGTCCCGGGCCAGCAGGGTCAGCGCGGCGAACCGCAGCAGTTCGGCGCCGGTCGCGGTGGCGTACGGCGCGACCCGCAGTCCGTGCACCGCCGCGGCCACGTGGCGCTCGGGCCGCGGGTCGTGGCTCCACCGGTCGACGGCCCGGCAGAGCGCCGAGGGCTCCTCGACGGCCAGCACCGTCAGCAGCGCGTCCGCCCCGGGGTGGGCGGCGGCCACCAGCGCCTCGGTCAGCTCGTCCACGGCCAGCGCGCGGTGCACGTAGAGCAGGTCCTGGGCCAGGTCGGCCACGGTGGCGCCGGGCCGGGCGGGCAGTCCGGCCGGGTCGCCGAACCAGGCGCACAGCGGGGCGAAGGCCGCCGCGCCCGCCGCCCGCAGCCGGCGGACCGCCAGCGCCCGGAACGCCTGCTCGGGCCCGTCCGCGCGGACCAGCACCCGCAGCAGCGCCCAGTACCGGTCCTCGGGCAGCGCGAGCCGCTCCCAGAAGGCGGGCCCGAACCACTCGCCCACCCCGTCCCGACCGGCGGCGAGCCGTTCGGCCAGCCCGTCCAGCAGGTCCTGATGGACCGTCGGCTCCGGCGATCCGGCCAGTCCGGCGGCCAGCAGCCGGGCCGCCCACCAGCGGGCCTCCGGTCCGCTCGCCGGGTCGGCCAGCGCCCGGTCCAACCGGCCCAGCCGGCGGTCCAGCTCGCCCGCGCCGCGGGCCCGGCCCAGCCCCCGCAGCGCGGCCGCCACCACACCCACCCGGTGCCGCGGCACCCCCCGCCGCCCGGGCACCGCGAGCAGCTGGTCCAGTGCCGCGTCCAGGTCCAGGTGCAGGCCCTGCAGCCAGTCGGCCAGCTCCTCGTGGGCCAGCCGGTGGCCGGTCGCCAGCGGCACGAACAGGCCCTCGGCCAGCACCGCCCGGGCCCAACCGCCGGCCGCCGGGAAGAGCTCGGCGAAGGCGTCCGCGCCGAGCCCGCCCTGCCCGGGGCCGAGCATCCGCCGGGCCGCCTCGTGCAGTCGCCCCGCCACCGTGGCGGCCAGTCGGCGCACCTCCCGGGGCGCCACCGGCTGCGGCGGGACCGGCGGGGCGCCCTTGCGGTGCGAGGCGGGCCGGGCCGCCTCCTCGGCCAGCCGCTCGGCGATCCGCAGGCACGCCAGGTCGACCCGGGCCGCGAACAGCTCGCCCCGGTCCGCCCCGGCCGGCACCGGCACGCCCGCCGCCGCCAGCTCGCCCGCCAGCCGCAGCCGCAGCGGCCCGACCGGCGTGCCGGGCGGCTCGACCCCGTAGCGGCCGGCCGCCCGCTCCAGCGCGGCCCCGTGCAGCGGCCCGAGCCGGTGCAGCCGGACCTGCTCGGTGCGGTTGTCCGCCGCCCGGTCCGCCGGGGGCTCCCAGCTCTCCGGCCGGCAGGCCACCAGCAGCCGCACCCCGCCGTCGGCCAGCCACCGCACGGTCCGCGCCCACCAGGCCGGGTCCAGCAGCGTGGGCGACTCCTCCGGACCGTCCAGCAGCACCAGCAGCGGGCGTCCGCCGGCCTCGCAGACCCGGGCAACCGCCGCGGGCTCCGCCGCCGCGCCGGCCCCGACCAGCGCCCGCCCGACCGCCGCGGCCACCGAGTCGTCCCCCGCCGCCAGGTCGGCCCCGCGCAGCCACAGGGTGGGCAGCGCCCGCGCGCCGCCGGCCCGGCGCACCGCGACGGCCGCCAGTTCGGTGGTCCGGCCGCTGCCCGGCTCGCCGACCAGCACGGTCAGCGGGACGCCCGGCTCCTCGCCGGCCAGCCCGTCGTCGCGCTCGACCCGGTCGGCGGCCAGGTCCGCGATCCGGCCCGGGCCGGCGAGCGCGCCCGCCAACTGCCGGGCGGTGGCCCGCAGGACGCCGCCCAGGTTGAGCGCGGCGCCGTGGCCGGGGGCGGCCAGGGCGTTGCGGACCAGCAGCTCGGCCAGCTCGGCGGGGGTGTCGACGGGGGCGCCGGCCGGCCGGACGGCCGGGACCAGGCCGGCGGGCAGGCCGCGCAGCCCGGGAGCGGTCAGGGCGAGCAGCGCGCCGGTCTCCCGGTCCAGCACCGGCAGGCCCGCGGGCGGCGCGGCGGCGCCGGACAGGTCGAGCAGCAGCACGCCGGGCAGCAGCCGGGCGGGGCCCGGCCCGTCGCTGAGCGCGGTGCAACTGCCGACCAGGGTGCCCGCCACCGGGGCGCCGGGCCCGGGGAGCAGCACCGCCCGGTCCGGCTCGGCCGGTCCGGTCCAGATCGGCAACGGCGCGCGCCCGGTGGGCAGCCGGTCCGCCGTCAGCAGGGCCAGCCCGAGCTCCGGCCAGACCCGGGCCGGACGGACCGGCTCACCGTCGGCGGTGAGTCCGGGCCCCGCCCCGGCGACGGTCTGGTAGGCCGTCAACAGGCTGCCCAGGTCGTCCGCCCAGCAGCCGTAGCCGAGCTCGCGCAGCTCGTGGTCGCACAGCCGCACCAGCGCACCGTGGGTCATCGTGCCACCCTCCCCGGCGGGCCGGGTGGGCTCCCGTCAGGCCCGTCACCGCTGCCGTGCCCGCCGCGGTGAGCCTGCCCACGCCCCGGGGCGAGCGACCCCGCCCACGCCGTTCACCACGGCCGTTCACCCCGTGCGCTCGCCCGTTGGGGTGAACCGGGCGCGGCACCGTTCGCCGACTACCCGACGAACACCGCCACCGGCCGGGCCTGGCCGCCCTTCTCCTCGACCAGCGCCAGGAAGGTCCCGTCCGGCCCGAAGGCGGCGATCGGCCCGCCCGCGTCCAGCCCCGGGGCGGTCAGCCGGGCACCGGTGGCGAGCTTGCGGGCGTCGTCCTCGCCCAGGTCCCAGCGCGGGAAGGCCGCGGCGGCCGCCTCCGCGATCGGCAGCACGGTGAGCTGCTCCTCCAACTGCTCCAGCGTGTGCGCGCCGGCCACCTCGTACGGGCCGACCCGGGTGCGCCGCAGCGCCGTCAGGTGACCGCCGACGCCCAGCGCGGCGCCCAGGTCCCGGGCCAGCGCGCGGATGTAGGTGCCCGAGGAGCACTCCACCGTGACGTCCAGGTCCAGCACCGCCGTGCCGTCCTCGGCGACCGCGTCCCGCTGCGCGTGCACGGTGAACGAGTGCACCGTGGTCGGCCGGGCCGGGATCTCGAAGTCCTCGCCCTCGCGGACCCGGTGGTAGGAGCGCTTCCCGTCGATCTTGATCGCGCTGACCTTGGACGGCACCTGCATGATCTCGCCGGTCAGCCTGGCGACCTCCGCGTCGATCGCCTCCCGGGTCACCCCGGTGACCGGCGTCGCGGCGGTGACCTCGCCCTCCCGGTCGTCGGTGATCGTGGTCTGCCCCAGCCGCACCGTCGCCTCGTAGGTCTTGGCGGTCAGCATCAGGTGCCCGAGCAGCCGGGTGGCCCGCTCCACCCCGATCACCAGCACGCCGGTGGCCATCGGGTCCAGGGTGCCGGCGTGGCCGACCTTCCTGGTCCCCGCCAGTCGGCGCATCCGGGCCACCACGCCGTGCGAGGTGATGCCTTCGGGCTTGTCCACGATGACCAGCCCGTCGGGGCCAGTGCCTTTGCGCTTCATCGGTTCTTTCTCTGCGAGGTGTGCCAACGGGATGGCGGGGCCGGGCGTCGGTCAGCCCAGCGCGTCCCGGAACCGGGCCACGGTGCTCAGCACGTCGTCCCGCACCGAGAAGCCCGCCGCGTACGGGTGTCCGCCGCCGCCCAGCGCGGTGCAGGCCACGGCCACGTCCACCGCGCCCTTGGCGCGGCAGGAGCCGCGCAGCGTCCCGTCCGGGTCCTGCTTGAGGACCAGCGCCACCTCGGCCTCGGCCGGGCGGCGCAGGATGTCGATCAGCCCCTCGATCTCCTCCACGGTGACGCTGAACAGCGCCAGGTCCTGGTAGGGCACCCAGGTCCACACCAGACCGCGCCCGCCGACCGCCTCCGGCTCGTAGACCGCGCGGTCCAGCGCCGCGCCCAGCACCTTGAGGTAGCCGAACGAGGAGGTGTCCCAGAGCCGGCGCGAGATCAGGTCGTGCCGGATCCCGGTGGCCAGCAGCCGCCCGGCCAGCTCGTGGGTCTGCGGCGTGGTGGCCGCGTACTTGAAGGAGCCGGTGTCGGTGGCGACCCCGGTGTAGAGGCAGGTGGCCAGCTCCTGGTCCAGCCGCACCCCGAGCCGCCGCAGCAGCTCGTCCACCAGCACCGCGGTGGCCGGTGCGCCCGGGTCGATCAGCCGGTGGGTGCCGAAGCCGGGGTTGGAGGCGTGGTGGTCGATCACCACCAGGGTGCGCGCCGCGAAGGCCTTGGCGTGCAGCAGGCCGAGCCGGCCCTCGGAGGCCACGTCGAAGCAGAGCACCAGGTCCGGCTCGGCCGGCACCTCGGCGGCCGGCACGATCAGCTCCTGGCCCGGCAGGAAGGAGAGCGACTCCGGGATCACCTGCGGGTCGTCCCCGAAGGAGACCCGCACCGGGTGCCCCAGGGCCCGCAGCGCCAGACCGGCGGCCAGCGCCGAACCGAGCGCGTCGCCGTCCGGGCTGATGTGGCAGATCAGGTCGATCTCGCCGGCCCGCCCGATCTCGGCCAGCACCTGCTCCCAGACCGGCTCGAACCGGCCCGGACCGGCCCCGCACGCCGCGGCACCGGCCGGTGACTGCGCGCGCTGCCCCGGGAGCACCGCGAGGGCGTCCGCCACCTCGGTGGTGACGGACGCCCTCGCCGAACCGGCCGCCGCCGGCTCACCTGCCATGACTACTCGTCCTCGTCCGCGTCGTCGTGCTCGCCCGCCGGGGTCCGGTACGGGTCGGCCTCGCCGGCGTACTGCGCCCCGGCGGCCGCGGTGCGCACCGCGGCGTCGGACACCCGGACCTTGTCGAGCAGGTCGTCGATCTGCCGCGCGTTGTCCGGCAGCGCGTCCGCCACGAAGGTCAGCGACGGGGTGAAACGCACCCCGGTCTGCTTGCCGACCTCGGAGCGCAGGACGCCCTTGGCGCTCTCCAGCGCGGCGGCCGTGGCCTCCCGCTCGGTCTCGTCGCCGAAGACCGTGTAGAAGACCGTGGCCTCGCGCAGGTCCCCGGTGACCCGGGTGTCGGTGATGGTGACGAAGCCCAGCCGCGGGTCCTTGATGCGCCGCTCCAGGGTCTGGGCGACGACCACCTGGATGCGGTCGGCGAGCTTGCGCGCCCTTGCGGTGTCGGTCACATTGCCTCCTCGTGCAGTGGGCGCGGTACTCGGGTCGGTTCTGCACCCGACGGGGCCCAAGCCCCAAAGTACCGGCCCGCGCCCAACCTTGTGAGCGCTCTCGGTCCTCGTCGGTGTGACGGTGGCGACGTTGCGCCCCGTGCACGCCCGCTCTCAATCATCCTCGTCGCCGTAGTAGCGCCTCCTCGCGGAGAGCAGCTGTACCTCGGGGCGGCCGGCGACCAGCCGCTCGCAGTTGTCCAGGACCTCGGTGACGAAGCGGTGCTCGCCCGAGACCACCGCCAGGCCGATCTCGGCCCGGCGGTGCAGGTCCTGGTTGCCTACCTCCGCAGCGCTCACGCTGTACTTGCGCTGCAGCTCGGCCACGATGGGCCGCACGATCGAACGCTTCTCCTTGAGCGAGTGGACGTCGCCCAGCAGCAGGTCGAAGGTGAGTGTTCCCACGAACATGTGTGACAGGTCAAGCCGACCTGGGGGCCTAGGAGTCACCCCGCACGGCCGCGGCCGTCGGGGTCGCTGCCCAGGACCCTACACCAGTCTCTTATACACATAA
>NZ_JBHYKG010000371.1:0-7702 GCF_042741245.1 Kitasatospora sp. NPDC058965 | reverse complement strand
CGGGTTATCCGATCGGATCACCCGCCCACTTCGCGTGTGTCAGCCCTTCGACCGCCGCAGCGGAGCGATCAGCCGCTCGCGCAGCCGGCCGGCCGAGGCCGCCGCCCGCTCCCGCCGGGACCGGACGGCGTCGCCGACCCGCCAGAACACCCGGGCGGTGGACGGCGGCAGCAGCTCCGCGCGCAGCCGCCGCCGACGCCCGGCCGCGGCCCGCAGGCTCTCCCGGGCGGTCCGCACGTCCGGGCCGAGCGGGGTGGACGGGCCGGGGTCGCGGGCGTACAGGGCCCGCTCGGTGGCCAGCGCCACCCGCCCGGCCGCGGCCCGGCCGCGCTCGCCCAGCTGCCCGGCCTCGTTGATCCGCGCCACCGTGTTCCGCGGGCTGAGCGACTCGTCCGGCGGGATGCCCAGGTCCCAGGCGGTGTCGATCAGTTCCTGCCAGGCCGCGAGCACCTGGGCCTCGGTCAGCCCGCCGCCGCCCGGGCCGCCGGGCCGCCGCCGGCCCTCGCCGAGTCGGCGCCGCCGCAGCCGCCGGCGCCAGAGCATCGGGGTGGCGGCCAGCAGCAGCACCGCGCCGGTGACCGCCAGGGCCACGATCAGCTGGACCGGGAGCCCGCGGTCCGTGCTGCGCACCAGGTCCGGGGTCGCCAGGTTCTGGTCCGGGCAGCCGCCCTGGCGGCGCAGCTGGGGCGCGCAGCTGGCGCCGGCGCTGGGCGCCGCCGTGTCGCCGCCGGTCGGGGTGGCCGTGGGCTGCTGGGCGGTGCTGGTCGGGGTGGTCACCGGGGCCGGCGCACCGTAGGCGGGTGCCACGCCGCGGCTGGGGGTGGGCTCGAACCTGGTCCAGCCGACGCCGCTGAAGTAGAGCTCCGGCCAGGCGTGGTAGTCCTTGGTGCCGACCTGGTAGTTGCCGCCGCCCAGGTCGTCGCCGGGGGCGAAGCCGACCGCCACCCGGGCCGGGATGCCCAGCGAGCGGGCCATCGCCGCGAAGGTGGCGGCGAAGTGCACGCAGAAGCCGCGCTTGTCCTGCAGGAACTTGGCGATCGCCTGCGGGCCGGTGCCCGGGTCGACCGACGGGCTGTAGACGAAGTTCCCGGTGACGGTGAACCAGGTCTGCAGCGCCATCGCCTTGTCGTAGTCGGTGGCCGCGCCGTCGGTGACCTGCTGCGCGGTCGTGCGCACCACGCCCGGCAGGTTGGCCGGCAGCTGGGTGTACTTCTGCAGCACCGGGCCGGGCGCGGCGGGGGCCTGGCGCAGCTGGTCGGCGGTCGGGCCGACGTCGAGCGAGGTGACCGTGTACCGCATGCCGTTGGACTTCTGGCTCTTGGCGCCGATCAGCGAGCCGGACTCCGGCTCGTACCGCCAGTCGCCCTTGAGCTCCGCCTTCTGCAGCGGGTACGGCACCGGCAGCCACTGCGAGCTGAGCGAGTCCGAGATCGAGACGTCGGTGGTCATCGGCGCGGCGGACACCGACTTGTCCAGGCCCTCGGGGGCCGGGATCGGGTCGGGGACCGAGTTGGCGGGCTGGTTGCCGGGCTGCCAGTCGGTGCCGTTGAAGTCGTCCAGCGCGGTGGTGCGCAGGTAGGCGGTGCGCAGCGCCGGGTCGGTGCCGTGGTAGCGGATCACCACCTGGTTCTCCGGGCGGCGCAGCCCGTCCGCCAGCGAGACCACCGGGTTGAGCGCGTTGATGCTGCCGTGCCCGGAGCCGCCGGTGCCGCCGTTGCCGAAGCCGCCGCCGTTGACCAGGTCGAGCCCGTCCCAGGCCGGGACGATGCCGCCGATCAGCAGGGCGCCGACCAGCGTCAGGATGCCCGTCAGGTGGCCGCCGGTGGACAGTCCGCCGCCGGTCTCGGTGGCGCCGGTGCCGCGGAAGACCCGGCCCCAGCGGGAGAGCCGGTCCCGGCCCTCGGCGAACAGCAGCATCAGGTAGCCGCCGCCGGTGCACAGGAACCAGAGCCAGAGCGCGCCGGTCTGGCTGCCGGCCAGGCCGGTGCCCACCGAGTACAGCGCCAGCAGCGGCAGCCCGGCCAGCGCCGCGCGCCGGTAGGTCACCGCGAGGGCGTCGACCAGGACGGCGACCAGGGCCACCGAGCCGATCAGCAGCAGCCGCAGGCTCGGGGTGGCCGGGGCCGGGATGGCGTAGTTGGCGATGTCGTTCGGGGCGCCGGTCAGCAGGGCGGCGAAGTCGTGCAGCGCGGGGCGCAGCGGCAGCACCCCGAACGTCATCGACGGGCCGACCGAGCCGAGCACCAGCAGGTAGAGCGCCACCACCAGTTGGCCCGCCGGGACGAGCGGTCGCGGGGTGCCGAACCGGCGCAGCGCGGCGCCGACCAGGGCCACCACCGCGACCTGTCCGAGGGTCGGCAGCAGCCAGCCCTCCGGGCGCAGCAGCGGGGACAGGCCGAGCATGGCCAGCGCGCTGGCCAGTGCGCTGTAGAGGGTCAGCCGGGCTCGGGTGGTCATGCGTTCGCCCCCCTGGTGAACGGACGGCCGGTGTCGAACGGACGGCCGGCGGTCGGGACGGTCTGGGCGTGCACGTCGGCACGCCGCCACAGCTCGGCCACCGAGTCGCCGGCCCGGGCGGGCAGCACGGTCCAGCCGGCCTCGCGCAGCAGGCGCAGCTGACGGTCGGTGGACTCGTCGGAGGCGTCCGGGAAGAGCTGGCCGAGGCCGACCCAGCTGCCGGTGTCCAGCACGAAGGCGACGGCGGCGCCGGCCCGCCGGCGCAGCCGGGCCAGGCTCGCGCTCTGCTCGTCGTCCAGCGTGCCGAGCACCGCCACCAGCAGGCCCTCGCCGCCCAGCCGCAGTGCCTCCTCGGCGCGGCCCAGGCCGCCGCCGCTGGAGTACTGGACCACCGCGAGGGTGTCCAGCAGCAGGCCGATCGACTCGCTGACCGAGCCGCCGGTGCTGCTCTTGGCGTCCTGCGGCACCTGCACCCCGGTGTCGGTCAGCAGCCGGGTCTGGTAGCCGCGCTCCAGCAGGTGGCCGGCGACCGAGGCGGCGCAGGAGACCGCCCACTCGAAGGAGGAGGCCGGGCCGCTGCCGCGGTGCCCGACCTCGCGGGTGTCCAGCAGCACGGTGGCGCGGGCGCGCAGCGGCTGCTCCTCCCGGCGCACCATCAGCTCGCCGTACTTGGCGGTGGACTTCCAGTGCACCCGGCGCAGGTCGTCGCCGTGCCGGTACTCGCGCGGCACGGTGTCGTCGTCACCGGCCAGCGCCACCGCGCGGGTGACCGAGTCGCCGTAGCCGGCCCACTCGCCGGCCAGCTTGATCGCGGGCAGCGGCTGGACCTGCGGCACCACGGTGAGGGTGTCGGCGGAGCTGAACGCCCGGGTCAGCTCGCACATCCCGAACGGGTCGGTCAGCCGCAGCTGCAGCGGGCCCAGCGGGTAGCGGCCGCGCAGGTCGGAGCGGACCCGGTAGGAGACCTCGCGGAAGCCCCGCGGCTCGACCCGGTCCAGCACGAAGCGCGGCCGCGGCCCGAGCAGGTAGGGGACCTTGTCCTCCAGCATCAGCAGGCCGGTGGGCACCCGGGAGATGTTGTCCACCCGCAGGTGCACCCGGGCCTCCTGGCCGGCCGGCACCCGGTGCGGGGAGAGCCGCCGGCCGCTGGCCACCCGGTAGCGGGTGCGCAGCAGCAGCGCGACCGCCACCAGCGGCAGCGCGGTCACCAGCAGGCCGACCCGCAGCAGCGCCTCCTGGCCGAGCAGGTAGGAGCAGAGGATCGCGGTGATGCCGGCCGCGAGGAAGGAGCGGCCGCGGGTCGTCAGCCCGCGCAGACCCGTCCGCCAGCCGGTCGGGTCGCTCGGTGCCGCCACCTCAGCGACCCTGCGGGACGGGCAGCCGGTGCACCAGCTCCTGGACGATCTGCTCGGCGCCGCGGCGGTTCAGCTGGGCCTCGGCGGTGGGCAGCAGGCGGTGCGCCAGCACCGGTACGGCGAGTGCCTGGATGTCGTCCGGGACCACGTAGTCGCGGCCCTGCAGGGCGGCGGCGGCCCGGGCGGCCCGGATCAGGTGCAGGGTCGCCCGGGGGGAGGCGCCCAGTCGTAGCTCGGGGGAGGTGCGGGTGGCGGTGACCAGGTCGACCGCGTACCGGCGCACGCTGTCGGCCACGTGCACGGTGCGCACCAGGTCGATCAGCTTGAGCACGTCGGCGGCGTGCGCGACCGGCTGCAGGTCGTCCAGCGGCGAGGCGCCGCCGTGCACGTCCAGCATCGCCAGCTCGGCCTCGGGGCTCGGGTAGCCGATCGAGATCCGGGCCATGAAGCGGTCGCGCTGGGCCTCGGGCAGCGGGTAGGTGCCCTCCATCTCGACCGGGTTCTGGGTGGCGATCACCATGAACGGCGACGGCAGCTCGTAGGTGGTGCCGTCGATGGTGACCTGGCGCTCGGCCATCGACTCCAGCAGCGCGGACTGGGTCTTGGGCGAGGCGCGGTTGATCTCGTCGCCGACCACGATCTGGGCGAAGATGGCGCCCGGGCGGAACTCGAAGTCCATCCGCTGCTGGTCGAAGACGTTGGTGCCGGTGACGTCGGAGGGCAGCAGGTCGGGGGTGAACTGGATCCGGCGCACGGTGAAGTCGACCGACCGGGCCAGCGCCTTGGCCAGCATGGTCTTGCCGACGCCCGGGACGTCCTCCAGGAGCAGGTGCCCCTCGGCCAACATCACGGTGAGCGCGAGCCGGACGGCCTCGGGCTTGCCCTCGATCACGCTCTCCACCGAGGCCCGAACCCGGTCGACCACCGCGTTCAGCTCAGGCAGACCCAACGGTGCCCCCGCGGCCGGCGTGGTCGACCCGGTGCGGTCGATGCCGGTCTGCTCGTTGTAGGTCGTCACCCGTAAGCTCCTCGCCCCTCCTCACGCCGGGTCCGCCTGTCCGGTCCCGACCGTTGGGGCGCATTCTTCCCTGACCAGAGGCCGAAAGTCACCCGATGGAGCGATGCCGGCCCGGACGCCGTCGACCGGGCCCGCACGGTCGGGGTCAGTGGACCTCGCGGAGCAGGCCGGTGTGCACGTCGAAGACGAAGCCGCGGACGTCCTCGGTGTGCACCAGGAAGGGCGAGGTGCGCACCCGCTGCATGGACTGCCGCACGTCGCCGTCCAGGTCGACGAAGGACTCCACCGCCCACTGCGGGCGCTGGCCGACCTCCAGTTCGAGCTCGCGGCGGAAGTCCTCGGTGAGGCCGAGCAGGCCGCAGCCGGTGTGGTGGATCAGGGCCACCGACCGGGTGCCGAGCGCGCGCTGACTGATCGTCAGGGAGCGGATGGTGTCGTCGGTGACCACGCCGCCGGCGTTGCGGATGATGTGCGCGTCGCCCAGCTCCAGGCCGAGCGCGGCGAACAGGTCGAGGCGGGCGTCCATGCAGGCGACCACGGCGACCTTCTGCACCGGCCGGGCGTCCATGCCGCCGTCGCGGAAGGTGACCGCGTACTCCCGGTTGGCCGTGACGAACCGGTCGACGATGCTGGCGTCGGCAGTGGCGTCGTCCTGGGACGACTGTTCAGGAGTCACTGTCATGAGTACGACGGTAGTAGGAACCTTCGTGCCGTGGTGGGGTCGCGCTGGAACACAGGGGTCGGTGTGACGGAGCGCATAGGGCGCGCGTGGCGCCACCGGGTGGCGGGCGCACGAGCGGTAGTCTGACGGTCCGTACGCGGCCCGCGGCCTCCTCCCGCTCCGTGCCACCTGACGCACCTTCCCCGGCGCCGGGCGGCACCGCCTTCCCCCGGGACCTGACCGGTGTGCACCGCCGAGCAGGTCCGCGAGCGGGCGGGGACCACGGGCGGCGTCCGGCGGCCGGACCGCCGTGGGACAGAATGGTCGGATCCACCCGCTTCCCGGCGCCGTGCTGGCGGCCGGCCGGCGGCCCCGCATCCGAGGAAAGGCGCCCGCGCGCATGGCCACTGGCAGTCCCAAGCACGTCCCGGTCATGCTGCAGCGCTGCATGGACGCGCTGGCCCCGGCCGTCTCCGCGCCCGGCGCGGTGGTGGTGGACGCCACCCTGGGCCTGGGCGGCCACAGCGAGGCGCTGCTGACCCAGTTCCCCGAGGTGCGGCTGGTCGCGGTGGACCGGGACCCGGAGGCGCTGCGGCTGTCCCGGGAGCGACTGGCCCCGTTCGGCGACCGGGCCACCCTGGTGCACGCGGTCTACGACGAGATCCCCGAGGTGCTGGCCGAGCTGGGCATCGACCAGGTGCAGGGGCTGCTCTTCGACCTCGGCGTCTCCTCGATGCAGCTGGACGAGGCCGACCGCGGCTTCGCCTACGCCCAGGACGCGCCGCTGGACATGCGGATGGACCAGACCCGCGGGCTGAGCGCGGCCGAGGTGCTGAACACCTACAGCCACGGCGACCTGGCCCGGATCCTCAAGGTCTACGGCGAGGAGCGGTTCGCCGGCAAGATCGCCTCGGTGATCCTGCGGGAGCGGGCCAAGGAACCGTTCAGCACCAGCGCGCGTCTGGTGGAGTTGGTGCGCAACGCCATCCCCGCGGCGACCCGGCGCACCGGCGGGAACCCGGCCAAGCGGACCTTCCAGGCGCTGCGGATCGAGGTCAACGGCGAGCTGGAGGTGCTCGACCGGGCCATCCCGGGCGCGCTGGACGTGCTCGCGGTCGGCGGCCGGATGGTGGTGATGTCCTACCAGTCGCTGGAGGACCGGCTGGTGAAGCAGTACTTCGCGGCCGGGGCCGCCAGCACCGCGCCGCCCGGGCTGCCGTTCGTCCCGGAGGAGCACCAGCCCCGGCTGAAGCTGATCACCCGGGGCGCCGAGCTGGCCACCGAGGCGGAGATCGAGGAGAACCGGCGCGCCGCGCCCGTGCGGCTGCGGGTGGCGGAGAGGATCAGAGCCGCCCGGTCCACGGACCGGAAGCGGTAGACACCCGGGGCACCAGGGCCCGAGCGGGGGGCGAAGGCGGGCGAGGTTGTGAGGGGAAACCAGGAGACGATGGCGCAGGCGGCCGGCAAGGGCATCCAGGAGGGCAGGCTGCTGCCCGGGCAGCTGGGGCGGGCGCGGATCACCGTGCGCCCGGGGAGGGCGCGCGGCGGCCGGGGGCGCACACCGTTCGCGGTCCTGGTGGTGCTGCTGCTGACGGTCGGTCTGCTGGGGCTGCTGATGCTCAACACCTCGCTCAACGACGGGTCGATCCAGCTGGCCAAACTCCGCCAGCAGACCACCGTGCTGACCGAGCAGCAGCAGGAACTGCAGCAGCAGATCGACCGGGACGCAGCGCCGGACGCGCTGGAGAAGGCGGCCCGGCAGCTCGGCATGGTGCCCGGCGGCGACCCGGCCTTCCTGCAGGACGACGGCAAGGTGGTCGGTTCGCCCGGCGCCGCCAAGGACAGCCCGCCGGTCAAGCGCTCCGGCGCCGACCTGTGGCCCGGCGCGGGCAGCGCGGTCCCGGCCGCGCCGCCGTCCCCGGGCGCCCCGGCCTCGCCGTCGGCCGGCGGCCCCGACGCGTCGGCGAGCGGTGCGGCCGACCCGGCCACCGGCGGTCCCGCGCTGCGGGTGGACCCGGTGAGCCCGAGCGGGGGTGGCACCCGGTGACCGAGCCCCGACGACCCCGCACCCCGGGCGAGCGGCGGCCGGCCGCGCCCCCGCAGCGCTCCGGCGAGCGGCCCGGCAAGGCCGCCGAGCCGCGCAGGTCCGCCGACCCTCGCAAGGCCGCCGAGCCGCGCCGGGCGGCCCAGCCCGGCAAGGACGGCCGGCCC
>NZ_JBHYKG010000370.1:0-7838 GCF_042741245.1 Kitasatospora sp. NPDC058965 | reverse complement strand
TCGCCGACGTGCTCCGCGGCCTCTTCCCGCTCGACAGCGCGCAGGCGGGCAACGTGGTGGCCACGGCCACCGCGATGGCCGGCGCGCTGTGGCAGATGGCCGCGCCGGGAACGGAACTGCGCCGGTTCTACGAGACCGACCCGAAGCTCGCGCACGCCGTCGTCGACGTGGCCCCCCGCCTCACCGACATCCTGACCGCGCTGATCCGCGGGTACGCCGCCGGACACGGCCCGCCGCCCGGCGCCGCCCCGCGCTCCGGAACGCCCCGGCGCGCACCGGCAACCTGACGTCCGGTCGGCCCGGCCTCGTCCGGGCCGGGCCGTCGACAGCCCCGAGCGACCTGCCCGCCGCCCCTTCGGCTCAGGAGCCCAGCGACCCGGCGGCGGCCCGGGCCACGGACTGCACCAGGGAGATGCCGTCGGACTCGCTCGCGTTGCCGTCGGAGACCACCGCGATCAGCAACTCGTGCCCGTTCCGCTGCACCGTGCCGATGCTGTTGATCACCCACAGGCCGGTGTCCGACCGTGGCAGCCAGCCGTCCTTCACCGCGTACTCACCGCCGGTCGCCGCCGCGCTCACGCCCCAGCGCTGGTCGCTCTCGACCTGGTCGAGCAGGGTCCGGAGGTAGCTGCGCGAGTCGGCCGAGAGGATCGAGTCACCGGTGAACACCTGGCGCAGCAACTGCGCCTGGTCGGCGGCGGTGGTGGCGGTGAGGCCCCAGTACTCGTCCGCGCCGCCGGTGGTGGCGGTCAGCCCGAAGCGCCGGTCGGCGGCGTCCAACCCGGCCCCCTGGCCGATGTCGTCCCACAGGGCCGTGGCGGAGTCGTTGTCGCTGTTCTCGATCATCGCGGTAGCGAGGCCCTGCTGCGCCGCGGTCAGCGTGCTGCCCTTGTCCTGGGCCTGGAGCAGCAGCGTGGCCAGGATGTCGACCTTGACGATGCTCGCGGTGGCGAAGGTGTGCCCGGCTGCCCCGTAGTCGAGCGACTGACCCGTGGTCAGATCGGTGACCGAGACCGAGACCGAGACCGCGCCGTCGGCCTGCGCGACGGCGCTGCGCAGATCCGCGTCGGCGGCGGGAGCGGAGGGCGGCGCCGGGGCCGGGGCAGCAGGTGTGGCCGGGGCGGACGGCGAGGCAGGAGCAGCGGGCGAGTCCGGGGCTGACGGACCGGCCTGGGCGGACGGCGTGCCGGCCGAGGGGGTCGCCGGGGTCGTCGGCGTCGCCGAGGCGGAGGGGGAGGACAGCCGGGCCGAGTCGGCCACCAGGGACATGGCCGGCCGCCCGGCGGCGCTGCCGGAGTGCCCGTGCAGCAGTGCCGTGCCGAGCCCTGCGGCCACCAGGAGGCCGACGGGGGCCAGCAGCCTCGTCCGCGTGCGGGAGACGCTTCGCATCATCGTCATGCCGCAGGACGCTAGGCCGCGCGGCTTTGGGCAGTCTGAGGAAAGCGTGGGCGTTCCCTCAGACCTGCATCCTCACGGGTGGTCGGCGCCCGGTCCGCCCCGGCTGGACCGGTCGTCCGCGTCCGACGGCACCGGCGGGTCGGCCGGGCCCGGCGGTCACTCGGCCGGGCGGAGGTCGGCGATCAGGCGGAAGCGCTCCAGCACCACCGGCGTCGTGTCGTCCACGGTGAACTCGGGGTCCTCCAGCGCCGCGCGCATCGCCTCGCTGTGCCAGTACCGCTCGTGGCTCTCCCGCCACTGCGCGACCGAGGTGTACCCCTCCCCCTCGTCCACCGCGTGCGCGAGGTCGACCTCCGCCAGCGCGGCGACGGCGACGGCGGTGGTCTCGATGACCGCGACCGGGCGCGCCTGCGAGTCGACGACCAGGAACCGGTTGCCGACCTCCGGCAGCGGCTCCCCCTCGTGCTCGTAGTCCGCTAGGACGCCGGTGGTCGAGGTCTTGGAGCCGTCGAGGATCGCCGCGACCAACTGGTCGCGCAGCGGTCCGGGGAACGCGAACTCGGTGGTGGGCAGCGAAGCGAAGTGCGCGGGCAGGGCGGCGGCGGAGTCGGCCTGGCTGTTCGTCATACGATCACCCTAGCGATCTCCCCGGCGTCGGGGCGGTGCCGGCCGGAGCGGACGGGGCGTCAGGCGGCCTTCAGCAGGACGGCGGGCAGGGCACCGTCCACGATCGCGTCCTTCGGCAGCGAGAGCCCGAAGAATGCGTCGACCACGCCCAGCGCCGTGCGGTGCACGTCCCTCCTGTCCCGCGTCGGGTCGGGCAGACCGGCAGCGGTGAGCCGCTCCTGCAGGCGGGCAGCGGTCTCCGGATCGCCGCGGACCCCCTCGTAGCCCCAGGAGGCGTCCAGGTGGAGGTCGAAGTTGGCGACGAGACGGCCCTCGTGGAAGGCGGCGAACTGCGGCGGGACCAGCTTGGCGTTCTCCTCCTCGTACTCCAGCAGGACGACGTGCGCTCCGCCGTCCGACAGCCGGGCCGGCCCGCCGAACCGGTCCAGCCACCCGCCGTAGGCCACCGCGAACGTCCACTCCCCGGACCGGCCGAGGCGCAGGCCGAGGCCGTCGGAGTAGTCGCCGAAGGCTTCGTCCATGATGTCCAGGAGGGATTCCGCGGTCTGCCGACCGACGCCCACCGCGACGTGCCGTCCGCCGTCCGCGACCGTCGCTGCGAGGCGGTCCGCGAGTTCCTGCATGCTGAGCCCGCGGGCGAGCACCACCCAGTAGCCACCGAAGGCGATGGCGCGGGGGGCGGCGAGCCAGGCTGTTCCGTCCGTCATGCGCCCATCCTGCTCCGGGGCACTGACAACGGGCCGGACGTCTTGCGGCGGTGACGGCGGATCAGGCTCGGCGCCCCCTGAATCGCTTCAGGTGGCACTCCCAACACCAGGCGCTGGTAGGGGTCTTGACGTGCTTCGCCACCCGGGGGCATGCTCACAACAACTAAATCGCTTTACCTCCAAGGAGGTCGATCGACGATGTACGGTTCCAGATCCGTGGCACGGTGGCTGCCCCTGCTCGCCGGTGCGCTGGCGGTGGTCCTGGCCGGCACCGCGGGTGTCGCGCAGGCCGCTCCGGCGCCCCTCGGGCAGTCCCGCCCCGCAACGGCCCACCAGCGGCCGGGACACGGCGGCGCGAAGAGCGGCCCGACATCCGTGGCCTACGTGGAAGTCAACAGCAACAGCATGCTGAACGTGGGCAAGTACACGCTCGCCAACGGCGGGGCCAACGTGTTCGACATCGCGGTCGTCTTCGCCGCGAACATCAACGACAACGGCACCGGCGCGTACCTGTACTTCAATCCGCAGGTGCAGAGCGTGCTCGACAACGCGGCGACCCAGATCCGGCCGCTGCAGGCGAAGGGCATCAAGGTCGAGCTGTCGGTCCTGGGCAACCACCAGGGCGCCGGCTTCGCCAACTTCCCGTCGCGGGCGGCCGCGGCGGCCTTCGCCCGGCAACTGTCCAACGCGGTGACCAAGTACGGCCTGGACGGCATCGACTTCGACGACGAGTACGCCGACTACGGTGCGAACGGGACCGCCCAGCCCAACGCGAGCTCCTTCGTCTACCTGGTCCAGGCGCTGCGCGCCGACATGCCGGGCAAGCTCATCACGCTGTACGACATCGGCCCGTCGGCCTCGCGCCTGGTGTACCGCGGCACCGACGTCGGCCCGCTCTTCGACTACTCGTGGAACCCGTACTACGACTCGTTCAGCGTGCCGGCCGTGTCACTGCCGAACAGCAAGCTCGGCCCGGCCGCCGTCGACTTCGGCTCGACCCCGGACTACGACGCGGCCGACCTGGCGCAGCAGACGGTGGACGGCGGGTACGGGGCGTTCCTGACGTACGACCTGACCAGCACGGACGTCCACGACTACATCTCGAACTTCACCGACGTGCTGTACGGCAGCGACGCGGTGCACACCCCCTGAGCCGTCCGCCGCGCCCCGATCGCTCGGGTGCCGGCGGGTGACGGCGTGCGCGGTGCGGGACCCTCGACGGGGCTCCGCACCGCGCTCGCGCTTGCGGGGGGCGGGACCCGGAGGCCGGGGCGGGCCCGGAGGTCGTGGTGTCAGGCGCGCAGCGCGGCGAGCAGCATGTCGGTCAGCCGCTCCAGGTAGGCGGGCCCGGCCGCGCCGTTGACGACCGCGAGGTGCCAGTAGAGCGGGCCGACCAGCAGGTCGAGGGCGACGGCGAGGTCGAGGTCGGGAGGCAGTTCGCCGCGGTCGACGGCCCGTCGGAGCATCCGGGTGGCCCGGGCGCGGCGGGGGTCGCGGACGACGGCGAGCATGGCCTGCCCGAGCTCGGGGGTGCGGTGGGCCTCGGCGAGCAGGTCGGGGACGATCTTCGAGGCGAGCGGGTGGCGCAGCACCTCCGCGGTCTCGGCGAGGAAGCCGAGCAGGTCGCCGCGCACCGTGCCGGTGTCGGGCGGCTCGGGCAGGGTCGCGACGATCTCCGCGATCAGGGCGAGGGCCATCTCCTGCTTGGAGGACCAGCGCCGGTAGATGGCCGCCTTGCCCGCGCCGGCGCGCCGGGCGACGGCCTCCAGGGACAGCTTCGCGTAGCCGGCCGCGGCCAGCTCCTCGAAGAAGGCCTGCGAGATCGCGGCCGTCACCGAGTCCTGGAGGACCGGGCCACCGGGGGGCCGGGGGGCGGGGGCGCCTGGGGCGGACGAGCGTGCCATGACCGGGAGCCTACCTGAGACGGAACGGTTGCGTCTCGACCGACCCGGGCGTAGCGTCGAAGACGAGACGGAACCGTTCCGTCTCGCACGAGCCCGAGGAGTGCGCCATGAAGTTCCTGTTCGACGACGAGTCGTTCTCCTACGAGACGCTGCGGACCGCCGGATTCGCCGGCGACGGCGGCGCGGACCTCGGGGAGGTCCTGTCCACCGCCGCGCGGATCGGCGAGGGGGACGAGGACGCCTGGCTGCGCGAGTGGCGGGCCACCGCCGACCGCGTCCACGCGATCGGCCGGCGCGCGCTCGACGCCGGCGACCGGGTCGGCGCCCGCGAGGCCCTGCTGCGCGCCTCGAACTACTACCGCACGGCCGAGTTCTACCGCCGCGAGGACCCCGCCCACGATCCGGAGGCCACGCTCCTGTCCGAGCTCTCCCGGCAGGCCTTCGCCGCCGCGGTGCCCCTGATGGACCGTCCGGTCGAGGCCGTCGAGATCCCGTACGAGGGCACCACCCTGCCCGGCTACCTCTTCCTGGTCGACGACTCCCCCACCCCCAGGCCCACTGTCGTCTTCACCAGCGGCTTCGACTCCACCCTGGAGGAGTCCTACTTCGTCATCGCCGCGGCGGCCCTGCGCCGCGGCTACCACGTGCTCGCCTTCGACGGCCCGGGCCAGGGCGCCGCGCTGCGCCTGCAGAAGCTGGTCTTCCGCCCCGACTGGGAGTCCGTCGTCACCCCGGTGGTCGACTACGCCCTGACCCGCCCGCAGATCGACCCCGACCGGCTGGTCCTGCTCGGCTACAGCTTCGGCGGCTACCTCGCGGCCCGCGCCGCCGCCCACGAGCACCGGGTCGCCGCCCTGGTGCTCGACGACGGCCTCTACAGCTACCACGAGCCCCACCTGGCCATCCTTCCGCCGTTCCTGCGGGACTGGGTGGAAAGCGGCCGCGACGACCTGGCCGGCCCCGTCCTGGACCTGCTGGTGCAGGCCGACACCCAGACGCGCTGGGCACTGCGCAACGGGGTCTGGACCTTCGGCGCCACGTCGGTGTGCGACTACATCCGCCGCACCGCCGACTACACCCTCGACGGGGCCGCCCACCTCGTCGACTGCCCCACGCTGATCCTGGACGCCGAGGACGACCAGTTCTTCCGCGGCCAACCCGAGCGCGTCCAGGCCGCCCTGACCTGCCCGCACACCCTCGTGACCCTCCGCACGGACGAAGGCGCGGGCGAGCACTGCCACGTGGGGGCGATGTCCCGCTTCCACCAGGTCGCCTTCGAGTGGCTCGACACCGCGCTGCCGCCCGCGTCCGGCACTACCTGAGGGTGCGGCCCCGTCCCGCACGCGGCCACGGTCGAGTGCGGTGCCCGGGGCGGCGGGCCGACGCCCCGGGACGTGCACGAGCGACCGTTGCCGCGGCCCGCGGAACGGCCAACTCCCCTTCGGCGTTTATCCGTTGTCCATTGGCATCGGCCACAGTCGGGCGCAGCCGTTCGGCCGGGCGCACAGCCGTCCGCCCGGCGTACGGCGACCGCCGAGACCTCTGGAAGGACCGCCGCCTTGAACAAGCCACCCGTGCCCCTCAAGCCGCTGAGCACCACCGAGCGGGAGGCACTGGCGCGGCTCCGCGCGAAGATCGACGCCATCGTCGCCCTGGGAACCCCGCAGGCCCTGCTCGCCACCGGCGTGCTGGGCGACACCCCGGCCGGCAGCGCCGATCTGCTCACCTTCCACCGGCGGTTCCAGCTGCTGGGCCCCCAGCTGGGGTCCATCGGCAGCCCGGCGGGCTACGTCACGGTGCGGGACGACCTCCCGGACGCCACGGGCGCCGCCACCGTGCTCACCCTGGGGGCCCCACCGCAGCTGCTGCGCCTGGAGGTCGGACCGGAGCTGCTCGGCCCGGCGACCCCCATCCTCACCTACCAGGCCCTGACCCTCGTCCACGAGCTGACCCACACCATGAACGACATCGGATCCTTCCCGGTCAAGGACTACGCCTACCGGACGGGCTGGGCCTGGAACTACCTCCCCGTCAAACTGGCGGTCGACAACGCGGACAGCTACGCCGCGGCCGCCGCCGCGCTCGCGGAACAACTCGAACGCAAGCCGGGCCGCTACCAGGAGGCGGGCTCGGTCCCGGCCCAGGCCCGGGCGCTGCACGCGTTCGCGCAGCAGTGCAACCTCGGTCCCGCGCTCGCGTGGGCGGACTTCGTCGTCAACCGCGCCTGGGTGCGCAGCATGGACAGCGCCGCGTTCGCCGGCGAGACGGTGGCGAACGGCGACTGGGCGTCGACGAGGACGGCTTGGGGGAAGGACCCGGACCGGGCCGGACTGCTGGCGATCGAGCAGCAACTGCTGCAGCTCGGGGTGCTCGCGTACGACCGCCACAGCGGCCCGCTCACCACCGGCCTGAGCACCGCGGACGTGGCGGCGGTGCGGCAGGTCCTCACCTGGACGACCGGCCTGAAGCACACGCTGAACGGCATCGAGCCCGTACTGGTGGCGGTCGGCCGGGAGATCTCCTACGACCCGGCCACTCGGCGCCTGACGGTCCCGTTCGCCGTGATCGCGCTGGCCCCGGCGGACCTGGGCCGGCTCGTCCTCAAGGCCGTGGTGGGCGAGGGGGTCAAAACCGGACGGTCCGCCACGACGGGCGTCGCCAAACCCGGTACGGACGTCCGGGCCCGCACCGACCGGGACTGCAGCATCCTGGGCCTCCTGGTCAAGCACGACCGCCCGGCCGAGCACGAAGCGCTGGCCCCGGTCCTCGCCGAGCTGGCGGGACGGCCGCTCCGGCCGGTCGGCGGGCCGGACTGGGAGAAGATCCAAACCGCCCTCAAGTGGGCCGTGCTGAAAGAGATCTCGTCCCGCTGGACCGTGATGGCCGCCCAGGTCGAGGACCGGGCGGAGCTGCCCGCCGCCGAACGCACCGCGCTGGCGACGATCGACGACGGACTGGCCACGGACCTCGCCCGACTGACCGCCGACGCCACCTGGTTCAAGGGCCCCGACGCCGCTCGGCAGTTCGACGCCATGGGACTCGCCCTGGCCGAGATGGGCGCGGTGGTGGCGAGGTTCCACCGCGAGCGCGGCGAGCGCTACCAGGCCCTGCGGCTCAAGCTGGACGCCCTGCGCAATTAGCCGCACCGGCCGGCGGGGGCGGCACGCAAAAGGGCCGGTCCGGTGCACCCAGTGCACCGGAC
>NZ_JBHYKG010000369.1:0-7838 GCF_042741245.1 Kitasatospora sp. NPDC058965 | reverse complement strand
GCCCTCGGCGCGGCCGCGGTCGGGCGGGGACCAGGGCGCGCCGGGCAGGCCCATCAGTCCGGGCGGACCGTCGGTGGCCAGCATGGTCGGCGCGTACTCCACCGCCGGCGGCTGCGCGGTGGCGGGCGGCTGCGCGGCGGCGGGCGCGCCGGGCAGGCCCATCAGTCCGGGCGGACCGTCGGTGGCCAGCATGGTCGGCGCGTACTCCACCGCCGGCGGCTGCGGCACGGCGGGCGGCTGCTGGACGGCCGGGGGCTGCTGGGCCGCGGGCGGCTGCTGCCCGTGCGGCGGCGCGGCCTGGGCCGGCGGGGTGCTGCCGAGCTTGCGGGTGGACACCGGCGGGGGCATCCGCACGGTGCGGGCGTCCGGCGGGGTGAGCGGCTCCGGCTCCTCCTCGCCGTACTCCTCCAGCTCCCAGCTGGGCGGCGGCGCGAGCATGGTCGGCGCGTCACCGGCCGGGCGGTCGGAGACCGGCGGCGCGGTCAGGCGGGCGGGCACCTCGTCGACGACCGGCGGGACCGGCGCGGGCGGCACCGGCGCGGCGGCCACGGGCGCCGGGAGCACCGGCTCGGGGGCCGGCGCCACGGGCACGGGCGCGGGGGCCGGCACCGGCGCGGGGGCCGGTGCGGGCGCGACGGGCGCCCCGCCGAGCCGGCCCGCCTCGGCCGCGATCGCCTCGGCGGCCGCCTCCTGGACCCACTGCGGCGGGCTGAGCAGGAAGGAGGTCGCCTCCACCGGTCCGGGCAGCGGCTTGGACAGGTCCACCCGCGCCCCGCCGACCGGCCGGCCGTACTGCTCCTGGTAGCGGCGCACCACCTCGTTGACCGGCAGCGGCGGCCACAGCGTGCTCGCCCCGGTGTCCCGGGCGATCACCAGCTTGGCCGCCCCGCCGTCCGAGGACGGGCCGCCGGGCCGGTCCTCCGCCCAGCAGACGTAGCCCAGGTCGAACTCCCGCACCCGCACCTCGCGCTGCTGGAACTGCGGGACTCCGCCGTTGATCCATTCCGTCGCCAGGTCCTCTGCCTGCGCGTACGTCACCATGCCAGGACCGCCTTCACCGTCTCAGCCACTGCCGCTCCCCCGTTCCTCAGCCCATCGGCACGGCGCGCGCGAAGCCGCCGTCCACCATCAGCTCCGCCACCGTCTCCAGCTCCGGCGGGCTCCCGGCCAGCCGGAGCAGGAACTCGTCGAAGGTGTCCCCGCAGGGCAGCAGCAGCCGGGCCACCCGGTCCGCCGCCTCCTCCGGCGCGCCGGTGTCCCGGGCGTCGTCGTACACGCAGTACCAGACCGAGCCGACCCGGTCGCCGCGCACCTTGAGCGCCAGGATGCCGCCCTGGGCGTAGGCGATGCCCAGGTAGTCCTTGGTCAGGTGGTCGCGCAGGCACTTGTTGGCGTAGACCAGGTCCTCGACCCCGTACTCCTCGCACAGCGTCAGGAACGGCTGGTCCAGCAGCATGCCGAGCTCGGTGTCCAGGGCCACGCCGACCGGGCCGCGGCCGCCGGCCAGCTTGAGGAAGGCGCGGTAGGGGCCGGGCAGCCGGTAGCCCAGCCGCTCCTCGGCCGCCTGCAGCAGGTCCTCGGAGACGCTGACCGGGTCGGCGCCCTCCTTGGAGAGCGAGAAGTGCGCGGGCCGGCGGTCCTGCAGCGGGCGGGTGCCGCGCCGGCCGTGGTCGGCGGCCGAGCGGGCCAGCCCGCCGTGGTGCCGCAGCAGCGCCTTGACCTCGACCGGGATCAGCTCCATCCGGCGCCAGCCGGGGGCCGAGCCGCCCACCGCGTGGTGCCAGGTCCAGCCGGCCGGGGTGGCCACGGCGGTCTGCTGGTCGGCCCAGAGCTCGTGGCCCTGGCTGTACAGCGCGGCGTTGGCGGACACGTAGTCGGTCAGCCGCAGTTCGTCCACGCCGAAGTTCTCGGGCGGGTCGGCGACCTCGGCCACCGCTTTGGCGTAGGGGCCGAAGTCGGGGTAGCCGGCGGCGTCCACCCGGACCCCGTCGGGGTACTTGGCCGCCCGCACCGGGTCGGGAAAGTGGACCACCTGACCCGCGTAGGCCGCGTTGGGCGCGGCGGCGGCGCCGGGCCGACCTGTCGTCATCTGCAAGCCCCCATGGCTGAAGCCGGATTGTACCGGGCACAAGGGTATGTGCTCGGGGCTTCGAGCGGTCCCCCCGGCCCGGCACTGATCGGACCCCTGCGTCCGGGCCCCGCACGGGACCCGTTCCGACGGCTGACCGGGGCCGTTGCTGACATCTCGTCAGCAGATCGGCCGACACCCCCGCGTGATCCCCTGTCCGAGCCGTTTGGCAGGCTGACCCCGCAGACCCGTCCGTGACCAGAGAGAGGCAGCGCCGCCGTGGACCTGACCACCGCCCCGCACCCGACCCCGGTCACGCCGCCGCCCCCGCCGCCCGGCGCCCCGCTGCTGCGCCACCACCGGGACAGCCTGCTGCCCACGGTGGCCGCCGCCCTGTCGCTGAAGAACGGCGAGGTGCACACCCTGGTGGGCCGCAAGGCGGACACCCTGCCGCAGCTGCACCCGCTGGTGGACGAGTTCCTGGACCGACTGCCGGTCGAGCAGCGCGAACGGTTCACCGGGCGCTGCCCCGAGGTGGTGCTGCTCTCGCAGTACCTGGACTCGGTGGACGCCGCCCGGTCCAAGCGGGCCGCCAAGAAGGCGCTGACCCTGCACGAGGCCCGCAAGGCGTTCAAGGGCGCCAAGCTGACCACGGTGCGCATCCGCGAGGAGGGCGACCCGGCGCACGGCACGCACGCCCCGCCCTGCCGCTCGTGCACCCCGCTGCTGGAACACTTCACGGTCCTCGGCGTCGCGGTGGCCCCGGCCGGCTGAGCCGCCGGCACCCGACGCAGTCCCCGTCGGAGCTCACGCAGTACCCGCGAAGTACCCGGCGCCCGCGTCCCTGGCGCGCCCGGCCCGGCGGTCCGCCACCGCCGCGAGCCGTCCCTGTCCCCCGACCTCGGAGCACCCGCTGAACGCCACCACCGCCGCCGGTCCGCCCCGCACCACGCCCCGGTTCTCGGCCGATGTCGCCGCCGCCCTCAAGCAGGCCGGCTGGCACCCCGGCCGCTGGGAGATCCGCCGGGCCGAGGACTGGGCCGACCAGCTGCTCGACCACCGCACCAGCGACCAGGTCCCGCACGAGATCTTCCCGGCCGCGATCGAGGCCTGGGCCGAGTTCGGCGGCCTCTTCTTCGAGCTGTCCGGGGCCGGCCGGGAGGTGGCCCGCACCCCGTTCCTGCTGGACCCGCTGTGCGGGCTGCACCAGGCGCGCACCCTGGCCGACCTGGGCCGGGCGCTGGACTGCCGGCTGGCCCCGCTGGGCGAGGAGCAGCAGGGGCAGGCGCTACTGGCGATCGACGAGACCGGGCGGGTGTTCAGCCTGGACCACACCGGCGAGTGGTTCCTGGGCAACGACCTGGACCAGGCGGTCTCGACCCTGGTGCTGGGCACCACACCGCAGCGGCTGCGCTCGATCACCGACCTGGTCTGACCGGCCCGGCCGGCTCAGCGCAGCCGGTCGGCCCGCAGCACCAGCCGGGACGGCAGCAGCGCCTCCACCCGGAACCCGCCGCCGGCCTGCGGCCCGGCGGTGAAGCTGCCGCCCAGCGCCCGCACCCGCTCCTCCATGCCCACCAGCCCGTTGCCGCCGCTGGGCAGCCCGACCTGCTCGCCGCCGTCCGGGCAGTCGTTGGCCACCGCCACCCGCACCCCGTTGGGCAGGTAGGCCAGCAGCACCACCACCGCGGCCCCGCCGGCGTGCTTGTGCGCGTTGGTCAGCCCCTCCTGGACCACCCGGTAGGCGGTCTGCTCCGCCTCGTCCCGGTACGGCTGCCGGTCGCCGCTGACGGTGAGGGTGACCCGCATGCCGGCCGCCCGGGACTGGTCCACCAGTCGGGCCAGCTCGGCCAGCCCGTTGCCCGCCGGACCCGGCGCGGCGTCCTCGTTCATCCGCAGCACGCCGAGGATCTCGCGCAGCTCGTTCAGCGCCTGCCGCCCGGTCTCGGCCATCAGCTTGGCGCTCTGCGCGGCCTTGTCCGGGTCGCGGGCCACGATCCGCTCCAGCGCGCCCGCGTGCACCACCATCAGGCTCACCCGGTGCGCCACCACGTCGTGCATCTCCCGGGCGATCCGGGTGCGCTCCTCCAGCCGGGCGCGCCGGGCCCGCTCGCTGGCCCGCTCCGCCAGCAGGTCGAGCTCGGCCTCCAGGCCCAGTGCCCGGTCGGTGAGCGACTCCACCAGCCGCCGCTTGGCCCCCAGGTACAGGCCGGTGATCACCGGCGGCACCGTCAGGCCGACCGCGACCAGCACCGCGACCAGCGCGAAGACCCAGGTGGCCGGCACCTGCTCGCCGGGCCGCGGCGTGCCGGTGAGGAAGATCAGCAGCATCATCGCGGTGGTCTCCACGAAGACCACCGCGGACAGCGCCACCACCCGGCCCCGGCGCATCGGCCAGTGCCAGGTCGAGGCCAGCGTGAAGAGCGCGACCTCCAGCAGCACGATGCCGAACAGCCCGGGCATCAGCAGGATCGAGACCAGCACCGGCACGGCCGGCCAGCGCCGGCGGACCAGCAGGCTGGCCCCGCCCAGGGCGCCGATCACCGCGGCGGCCACCGCGGCCGCCCCGCCCAGGTGGAAGCTGCCGGTGGCCAGCGACCAGCCGCCCGCCGCGCACTCCAGCGCGGCCAGCGCGGCCAGTGACACGTCCAGGGCAACGCTGCGCCGCCGATCCCACCACCACAACCCGCGGCCCTGCGCGCCCTCCCCAGGCGACAAGCTCATGGAGGCCAGCCTAAGTGAGGGCCCCCGGACGGCCCCACCGACTTCCCCGTTCAAGCCGCGCCCAAGAGCGCCTCCCTAACGTGTCCGCCATCCGGCCACTGCCGCGGACAGCGGGCGGTCGCCACCTATGCTGGTCCGGTCGGACAGCGCGGTCCGCCGTTGCCGTACCCCACCACCCCAGGGAGCCAGCCGTGACCGCTTCGGTCCCCACCTCGGCCGACCACCCGAGTGAGCAGTCCAGCACCGGACTTGCCGCCGACCCGGCCGCCGACAACGCGGCCCTGCGGGCCGACATCCGCCGCCTCGGCGACCTGCTCGGCGAGACGCTGGTCCGGCAGGAGGGCGCGGAGGTGCTCGGCCTGGTCGAGCAGGTCCGCCTGCTGAGCCGCACCGACGGCGCGGCCACCGCCGAACTGCTCGGCGAGATCGACCTGGAGACCGCCGCCAAGCTGGTGCGCGCCTTCTCCACCTACTTCCACCTGGCCAACGTCACCGAGCAGGTGCACCGCGGCCGCGAGTTCGCCGCCCGCCGGGCCCGCGAGGGCTCGCTGCTGGCGCAGACCGCCGACCAGCTGGCGGAGGCCGACCCCAAGCACCTGGCCGACACCCTGGCCCACCTGGCGGTCCGTCCGGTCTTCACCGCGCACCCCACCGAGGCCGCCCGCCGCAGCGTGCTGAACAAGCTGCGCCGGATCGGCGAGCTGCTGGAGCGCATCCACCGCGAGCACGCCGCGGCCGGCCTGTCCGGCGACACCAGCGCCGCCCGGCAGACCTCCGCCAAGCGCAGCGCGGACCGCCGGCTGGCCGAGGTGATCGACCTGCTCTGGCAGACCGACGAGCTGCGGATCGCCCGCCCCGAGCCCACCGACGAGGCCCGCAACGCCGTCTACTACCTGGACGAGCTCTACCGCGAGGCCGTCCCCGAGGTGCTGGAGGAGCTGCACGAGGAGCTGGCCCGGGTCGGCCTCACGCTGCCCGACGGGGTCCGCCCGCTGACCTTCGGCACCTGGATCGGCGGCGACCGGGACGGCAACCCCAACGTCACCCCGCGGGTCACCTGGGACGTGCTCAACCTGCAGCACGAGTACGGCATCAAGGACGCCCTGGCGGCCGTCGACGACCTGCGCAACTCGCTCTCCACCTCGGTCCGACTGGCCGGCGCCTCGGACGAACTGCTGGCCTCGCTGGAGGCCGACCTCAAGCTGCTGCCCGAGCTGAGCCCGCGCTACAAGCGGATGAACGCCGAGGAGCCCTACCGGCTCAAGGCCACCTGCGTGCGGCTCAAGCTGGAGAACACCCGGGACCGGCTGGCCAACGGCACCCCGCACGTGCACGGCCGCGACTACCTGGGCACCCGTCAGCTGATCGCCGACCTGCGGCTGGTTCAGGACTCGCTGCGGGCCCACCGCGGCGGCCTGATCGCCGACGGCCGACTGGCCCGGGCGATCAACACCATCGAGGCGTTCGGCCTGCAGCTGGCCACCATGGACGTGCGCGAGCACGCCGAGGCCCACCACCACGCGCTCGGGCAGCTCTTCGACCGGCTCGGCGAGGAGGCCTGGCGGTACAACGACATGCCGCGCGAGTACCGCCAGAAGCTGCTCGCCAAGGAGCTGCGCTCGCGCCGCCCGCTGGCCCCGACCCCGGCCCCGCTCGACCCGGCCGGCGCCAAGACCCTGGGCGTCTTCACCACCATCCGCGAGGGCTTCGAGCGGTTCGGCGACGAGATCGTGGAGAGCTACATCATCTCCATGTGCCAGGGCGCCGACGACGTCTTCGCGGCCGCGGTGCTGGCCCGCGAGGCCGGCCTGATCGACCTGCACGCCGGGATCGCCAAGATCGGCATCGTGCCGCTGCTGGAGACCACCGACGAGCTGCAGCAGGCCGACCGGATCCTGGAGGAGATGCTCTCCGACCCCTCCTACCGCCTGCTGGTCTCGCTGCGCGGGGACATCCAGGAGGTCATGCTCGGCTACTCCGACTCGTCCAAGTTCGGCGGCATCACCACCTCGCAGTGGGAGATCCACCGGGCCCAGCGCCGGCTGCGCGACGTGGCCCACCGCTACGGCATCCGGCTGCGCCTGTTCCACGGCCGCGGCGGCACCGTGGGCCGCGGCGGCGGCCCCTCGCACGAGGCGATCCTGGCCCAGCCCTGGGGCACCATGGAGGGCGAGATCAAGGTCACCGAGCAGGGCGAGGTGATCTCCGACAAGTACCTGCTGCCCTCGCTGGCCCGGGAGAACCTGGAGCTGACCCTGTCGGCCACCCTGGCCGCCTCGGCGCTGCACACCGCGCCCCGCCAGGCCCCGGAGGAGCTGGCCCGCTGGGACGCCTGCATGGACCAGGTCTCGGAGGCGGCGCACACCGCCTACCGGGCCCTGGTGGAGCAGGAGGACCTGCCGAAGTACTTCTTCGCCGCCACCCCGGTCGACCAGCTGGCCTCGCTGCACCTGGGCTCGCGCCCGTCCCGGCGCCCCGACTCCGGGGCCGGCCTGGACGGCCTGCGGGCCATCCCGTGGGTGTTCGGCTGGACCCAGTCCCGCCAGATCGTGCCGGGCTGGTACGGCGTCGGCTCCGGCCTGGCCGCCGCCCGCGAGGCGGGCCTGGGCGACGTGCTGCCGGAGATGTACGAGAAGTGGCACTTCTTCCGCAACTTCCTGTCCAACGTCGCGATGACGCTGGCCAAGACCGACCTGCGGATCGCCCGGCACTACGTGGAGCAGCTGGTCCCGGCCGAGCTGCGCCACGTCTTCGACCAGATCACCGCCGAGCACGAGCTGACCCTGCGTGAGGTGCTGCGGCTGACCGGCGAGTCGGAGCTGCTGGAGCACAACCCGGTGCTCAAGCAGACCTTCACGGTCCGCGACGCCTACCTGGACCCGATCTCCTACCTGCAGGTGGCGCTGCTGCGCCGGCAGCGCGAGGAGGCCGCGGCCGGCCGCACCGAGGACCCGCTGCGGGCCCGCGCGCTGCTGCTGACCGTCAACGGCATCGCGGCCGGCCTGCGCAACACCGGCTGACGCACCGCCAGGACGCGAACGGCCCC
>NZ_JBHYKG010000368.1:0-7856 GCF_042741245.1 Kitasatospora sp. NPDC058965 | reverse complement strand
CGGGGTCTCTTTCTCCGTCGTGGCTGCCGCCCAGGTGTGGGGGGGGGGGGCGCCCCCCTCGGCCCCCCCCCCCCCCCGCCACCGCTTGTGCGTCAGCCGGAGCACTGCCGCTGCTGCTTGACCCAGGCTTGGACTTCCGAGACCTTGAACTGCAGTTTCGCGTTCCTCCCGGTCCCAAACCTGTACGGCAGGAGCCCGGCCCTGGCCGCCTCCCGATAGACCCGGCCCAAAGGATGAACTGACAAGTTTTCAGGAACCGGGTCCAGTACAGGCCGCATTCTGTCGGTGCCTGAACGGAGCTACTGACTTCGGCTCGTCAGGATGAACTGTTCCGGTCCGCCTGACGGACTTGTTGAGTCGGTTGTATCTGGTGGTGTGTGAGAAGCCGTTGTCGTACCGATCTTGGTGAGCGTGGGTTCGATTGCGGCAGCCCGGTCGGGTGATCTTGCGGCGTGCCGTGCATGAAGGCAGGGCCTCCGGTGCAGCTCGGGGTGGTCGAGACCTTGAGCGCGCCAGGAGGCCCTGTTGTCGCTGTTGTACGCCCTCACGCCGGCCGGCTCCAACTCCGCGGCTCGTACGTGTGACTGTCTCGCTCATCGGTTCGGGAACGCCGGGGACCGGCCGTACAGGCGGCCGAGGTATCCGTCCGACATGAGCGACGCGGAGTGGGCGGTGGTGCGTGACGCGATGCCGGTCCCGGGGTGGTTGGAGGGCAGGGGCGGGCAGCCGGAGGCCTACTGCCATCGTCAGATGGTGGACGCGGTGCGCTACCTGGTCGCGGGGGGCATCACTTGGCGGGCGATGCCCGCGGACTTTCCCGCCTGGGAGCGCGTCTACGCGTTCTTCCGGCGCTGGAGGAACAAAGGCCTGGTCGCCGAGTTCCACGACCGGTTGCGGGACCGGGTCCGCGAGTTCGCCGGCCGGGACCGGGAGCCGACCGCGGGCATCATCGACGCGCAGTCGGTGAAGGCGGCCGCGTCGGTGCCAGCGGCGACGCGGGGGTTCGACGGCGGGAAGACGGTGAACGGCCGTAAGAGGCACATCGTGGTGGACACCCTCGGGCTGCTGCTGGTCGTGGTGGTGACCGCAGCTTCGGTCACCGACCGCGACGCAGGGCAGACACTACTTGCCCGGCTGCATGAACGGCACTGGCGCATCGCACTGGTGTGGGCCGACGGCCGAACCGGCACCTCGAAGGACCCTGATGACCCGCCACACGCCGCACAACCACCTTGCTACATCCGCGGACGGGAGCCCCCGGGCAGTCGCTTGATCTAGGCGTTCAGCGCACTGCGCGCGGCACGGGTGAAACCGCCCAAGGCGGTCCAGAGGAGGGAAAAGGCGGCTGGTAGGTCGTCGGGGTTCCCATCGCCTCGCAGGATGGCCTCGATGAGCTTGAATACCTTGGTCGATGCGGGCCCAACCTGCTGAGCTGCCTCGGCGACATCGTCTGGTCCCTCAATGCACACCACACTGTGAGGGCAGGAACCGGTCGTGGTAGACCTCGCGCAGCTCGTTGTGGACCTCGGAGAGCACCGGCCGCCATTCCGGGTGCGTAGCGCCGCGGAAGAGCGAAAGCACGTTGCCATTCAAGTTGCCTATGGTGTGCACGCAGGCGATGAACTCCAGGTAAGCCGTACGACGAGCCTGCCGAGTCTGCTCGCGACGATGCTCAGACGCGTTGAGTTCAGCCGTGTAGCGAGCCGTCCTGGCCGAGAAGCGCCCAGTCGTCCAACTTGCAGCGACCGCAGTTGCCCCGGTAATGGAAGCGATCAACCACGTCGAGTCCCCCATACAGGGCAGTCTGAGTCAGGCTGCCGCGAGGGGCAAGGCTGCGAGACCTGAGCGTGATCAGGGCTGCCGATGAAGCGGATCAAGCCCAACTCGTATGCTGCCGCCATGACAGACCCCGCCCTCGCGCCGAACGCCCCCGTGCACCGCCAGTGGCGCTCCCTGCTGGAACAGGCAAGCCGACTGTCGCTCAGCCCTGATACCCACGAGGTGGAGCGGCGGTTTCCCGCTGACGCCCACGCGAACCAGTGGCTCGGAAGCAACGGTGCGGGCGAAGCAGAGATCGGCGACCTGGAGGACCGGCTTGGGCGACGGCTGCCGCCGAGCTACCGCTCCTTCCTCGCCGTGAGCAACGGCTGGCTCCACCTGAACGACACCGAGGGACCGCTGTTGGGCACCGACGGAGTCGGCTGGCTCCGAGACCTCGACCCGGCGTTCACCGAACTCTGGAGCACGACGTCCCACGGCGTTCCCGACATCCCGGACGAGGAGTACCTCGTCTACGGGGAGGAGCAGGACTGCGTCGACGTGCGGCGCGAGCACTTCCCGCACGCGTTGCAGATCAGTGACTGGGGAGACAGCGCCCTGCTCATGCTCAACCCAATGATCGTCAACGCGGAGGGCGAGTGGGAGGCCTGGGCGTTCGCGAGCTGGTATCCGGGCGTCTACCGCTACCCGTCCTTCTGGGATCTGGCGGTGGACCTGATCACCAGCGACCATCCGGACGCCGACTGGGGCTTCCTAACTCCTATAGCCGCCGCCTAAGTTGGGCCACGGATGTTCAGGCGGCGAGATGCCGCGCGAGGTCAAGAAGCTCCGACAGGCGCAGGACGAGCGCACCCTGGCCGGGGAGCGGCAGGAACGGCACGTGGAGGGGCTCGGTCCAGCGGGCGGGGATGGCGTCGAATCCGTGGATCGCGCCGGCCAGACCGCCGGTGACGGCGGCAACCGTGTCGGTGTCGCCGCCGAGGTCGACCGCGGCACGCACGGCCGCCTCGAAGGAGGTGGTGGTGCGTACCGCCCAGAGGGCGGAGCCCAGGCAGGGCCAGACCGCTCCGTTGAACTCGGTGGCGTCATCCGGATGCCAGTCGGGGGCCAGGACGGTCGCGTAGCGCCCACGATGATGGGGGCTCACTTGGGTGAGGATCTCCGGGATGGCTGCCAGCGGGTCGTCGCCTTCCAGGGCCAGGCGGACCAGCTCGTGGAAGATGGCGGTGCCTTCCCAGGCCGCGCCGTCACCATGGGTGAGCGCCGAGATTCGTCGGGCGGCGTCCATGGTCGCCTGCCTGCCGTCGCGGGCGAAGTACACCGCCGAGGTCGCGGCCCGCATCAGCGCGCCGTTGCCCGCCGCGCGCAGGTTGACCTGGAAGTGAACGGCCGCGGCCAGGTCCCACGGCATGCCGTTGGTGAGGACGTCCTCCGTCTGCACGCCGATGTCCTTGGGTTCGGACGCCGCCCAGCGCTGGAAGCGCGCGAAAATATCCGGCAGATCCAATCCGCCGCGCTCCAGCAGCGATTCGGCGACCATGACGGCCATCTGCGTGTCGTCGGTGGCCTCACCAGGCTCCCAGCCACCGCCGCCGCACATCTCCCCGCCGCCTCCCGGCTCGGGAAAGCGACTCGAGAACGCCCCCGCAGGGCCGAACTCGAACGGGGCGCCCAAGGCGTCCCCCACAGCAGAACCGACCACTGCCCCGAGCGCACGCTGCTGGTCAATCACCTCGTCAGGCTATCGGGTCACCGAGGTCCTGCTTGATCAAGGTGCTGTCGGGGCCGAGCACATAGGTACGTGGCCGGCCCATGGCAGCCACGGCTGCCCTGAGCGCCGCCTCCTTCTCTGCCGGATCCGGGCCGTTCGGGTCCCGGACAAGGAAGCCGTGGAGCTCGATGGCGTCCGCGTCCACGTCGCCCGGCTTCGGGCGGCCCTCCACCACGAACCCGCACAACGCCCGGAGCGCATCCTCGCCCATCTCCAGCGGGTGGAAGGGCAACGGATAAGGCTTCACTTCCTGGTCCGGCCACGGCACGATCTGGGCCGGACGCTCCCCGGCCCAGTACGGCACTTCGAACGGGAGCGGCTCGCCGATGTTCTCAACGATCCCGCTGTCCGGAGACAGACTCAACGACCGGATGAGACGCCGGTCCTCCCACACTCCGAACGCCAGCCAGTCGACCACACTGTGCATGGCGTGCAAGACCATCCGCCGCCCTACGCTCGCCGCCACGAGCTCCTCCGGAAGCTGAGACGGACGATCGACCATCACGCGTCGATCGCAGACCAGCTCCACCCCCGGCCAGCTACCCGCATAGGCCCGACCGTCCGGAGGATAGACCGCCTCCCACAAGCTCGAGCCGCCGGCCGCTTCAACCGCCCAGCCCGGATACAAGCGTCGCATCATCGCGGTCGTCCGGCCCAGATCCGCCGCACCGACCCGGTTCAGCAGGGCCAGCACCTCACCGTCGGTGTACACGAGCAGACCGGTCTTGGCCCCCACTGATCCTCCCCAGAATGACCGCCCACGTTGCTGTCGCACCTTACTCACCAGCCCCGACATGGCCGGGGGCACGGGGTGGGGCAGCCAGCAGATCCTCCCGGTCCCGGAACCGCTTGCCAGGCGCGGCGGCTCGAGAGATTTCAGTCACGATGCCCGCAGCCGTACCCCCGTCCAACCCTGCCTAGTCCGACCGCGGAGCGACGGCGAGGGGCCGGCCTCGCCAGCGCCCGCCTACTCGAACCTGTGAAATCGAGCTGTCCCCATTGCGCCCCGCCATCCGCAGCAGGCACCGTACTCGTAGTGAGAGTGCGGCCCAACGCGTCACTCCCCGCTATGGCAGCGTCAGTTGCCCACGCAGGAGCGGCATGTGCATACGGTTCAACTCGGTCCTCCGACTTGAACACCCACGGCTTGTCGTTGGTGCGGCTCCCAGGCCGTCCTCGCCGCTGGAAGCAGAACCGCCGCCTGGCACGCGCCGACAACGCCTACCCCGTTTGAGCCACTGGCAGGCCGTCGGCCGCGACGCCGTGATGGACGCTCCCGCGCCCGGAACCCTGGGAAGTGGTCGGCGCCAACGGAGGAGGCGACCCTATCCTCGCTTCGCCGCCGGGTCGCGGCTGGGAGGGCGTGTGGGCCGGAGTCAGCACAAGGCTGCCAATCCGCGCCCGCAGCCGGCAGCGCGCCGTCGCGTGGGTACCGCATCCAAGGCGAGGCCGCTGCGCGGCGCGGGGGCGTGGGCGTGGGCGTGAGCGAACCGTTGTAGGCAGTGCGCAGGTAGACCTGGAAGTGGAGGCCTGCGACGAGGTCCCAGGGCATGCCGTCAGTCAGGGCGTCCTCCCGGAGGCCTGCACGGCTTCGGGCTCAGCTTCCCGATCGACCGCCGAGGTCCGCGGCTAGCGCCGCGTAGATGTACTCGCTGCCCCAGCGGTCCCCGTCGAGGTCGTTCTCGACCAGGTGTGCCTCCCGGCGCATCCCGAGGCGCTCGCAGACCCTCACGGACCCGGTGTTCTCCACGTCCAGACGGGCGTAGAGCCGGTGCACGCCCAGGCTGTCGAAGGCGAACCCGGCCAGCGCAGCGGCCGCTTCGGTCGCGTAGCCGTGGCCCTGGTGACGCGGGTCGAGGGTCCAGCCGATCTCGGCCTGGGCGGCGCGGGCATCGGCCAGGGTGAGCGTCACCTCGCCGAGGAGGCCCGGCTCGTCGCGTCGGCACACGGCGAGGGCCAGCTTGTCACCGTCGGCGCGCCACACGGAGTGCGCCGCGCGCTCGGCCGCAACCTGCTGGCTGCGCTCCCGCGTGTGCGGCGGCCGGTACAGGTACCGCGCCACGGTCGGCAGGCTCTGGTAGGCGTACAGGTCGTCGGCGTCACCGGGGGTGAACAGTCGCAGCGACAACCGGGGTGTGGTCATCGGCAGCAGCGGGGCGATGTCCATGCGGACCTCCGGAACGCGGGCGTGGATCAAGATGCGGATTGTCGCACCACGACTGACGGGCAGCCACGCCTTTTCACCGGCGGCGCCCGACAACCCCGCTCCACCGTGCGGCGCGGCCTTCGCGGGTCGGTGGACAACGCCACGGGCCGGCCACATACGCCAACTCCTCCTTCTCGGCCAAGCTGTGGCCGATTGTCCGCCCCGGGGTTTGCGCGGCGTCGTTCATCCGTCCGGGTGAACGGAGCGGAAGGCCCCCTCGGGGGGATCTTGGCGAGGTCAGCATGTCTCTGACACTTCGTCACTATCCCTTTCACAGAGAGCTGGTGGAGCCATGCCCGTCGACGGCAGCACGGAGCCCTTCTTCGCGTTCGGAACCGATGACCTCGCGAAGCTGGACGCGATCCGCGAGGCGCTGCTCGACCCGTCGCCGCGCCGGATCGGCCGGCTGGACCAGTGGGGCCTGGCCGACGAGTACGAGATCTACGCGGAGATCGGCCAGTACACGGAGCTCGTGATCACCACGGCGGACGGGACGCAGCTCGACGCGTCGCTGAGCGTCCCGCGCAACCTCGCCCCGGGGCAGACCTGCCCCGCGGTCGTCCTGCCCGCCCCGCTGATCAGCATCGGGCACCGGGCCTACCTCGGCATGCTCTCCCGCTGGGCACAGGGCGGCTACGTCGTCCTGGCCTACAGCCAGCGCGGTCTCGCGAAGTCCACGGGTGAGATCCACGTCGCCGGTCCGCAGGACGTCGCCGACGCCGGCGAGGTCATCGACTGGCTGGTCGGCCAAAGCCAGGTGGACGCTAACCGGATCGGGTTTTTCGGTGCCTCCTACGGCGCCGGGACGAGCCTGCTGGCGGCCGCACGTGACCGGCGGATCAAGGTCGTCGCGGGCACGAGCGCCTGGGCCGACCTCTTCACCTCGCTGTACGAGAACGGCACCCGCCACCTCGCTGCCTTCGAAGCCCTGGTGACGCTGTTCGGCGAGGACCGGTGCTCGCCGGAGTTCCGCGAGATCATCCAGAAGATCCGCGCCAACACCATCGACGAGGAGGTCAGCGAGTTTGCCCGGGTCCGCTCGCCCCGGACCTACCTGTCGGACTACAACGACAGCGCGACCCCCGTCCTGCTGACCACCAGCTGGCACGAGACCATCTTCTCCGTGCCCGCCGTCATCGACTTCCACACCAACCTGACCGGCCCCAAGACGCTCCTCATCCAGGTCGGCGACCACGGCAACGCCGAACTCCCGGGGCTGGCAGGCCTCCCCGCCAAGCCCACCGACATGGCCTACCGGTGGATGGACCACTTCCTCGGCGGCACCGCCGGCAACGGGGCGCCGCCGCGGTTCGACGTCCGTTCCGAGTACATGTTCAACTCCCTGTCGGACGTCCGCCACCCCTCCTGGGACGCCTACGCCCTGCCGGCGGTGCGGTTCCACCTCGGCGACGCCCCCGCCGGCCAGAGCGACGGACTGCTGGCCGCGGACAAGCCGCAGGCGGGCTGGACCCGTTCGGTGAAGGCCACCGGCAAGGGCACCAACATCGTCGTCGCCCCCAAGCTCGTCCAGACCGGCCTGGCCGAGCGGCTGGGCCTGCCCCACGTGTACCGGACCGCCGACACCGACCGCGGCCTGGCCGCCGTCTTCGCCACCGCGCCGCTGGAGCAGGCCTCCCGTGTCCGGGGCGACCTGGCCCTGCGGGTGACGGTGAAGGCGCAGCAGGCCGACGCCACGATCGTCGCCTACCTGCTCGACCTCGACCCCGCCACCGGCAGGGCCACCATCATCACCCACGCCCCCTACACCTTCACCGACCAGCCGGCGGGCCAGGCCACCACCGTGACCTTCCCGCTCCAGCCGGCCGACTACGTCGTGGCCACCGGACACCAGCTCCAGCTGGTCATCGACACCCACGACCCGTTCTTCGGCTACGACAACGTCCTCCTGCCGGTGTTCACCCTCGACATCACCTCCCCGACCGGCGCCGAGTCCTACCTCGACATCCCCCTCCACCCCATCGACTGATCCCGCTCCCCACACCCCGGTGCGGCCGACCCGAACCCCCCGGGCCGGCCGCACCCGCGGGCCCCCGCCCCCCCGCACCCGCCACACCCCCGACGGCACCCGCGGCCCCCCCC
>NZ_JBHYKG010000367.1:0-7860 GCF_042741245.1 Kitasatospora sp. NPDC058965 | reverse complement strand
GTCGTCGACGGTGCGGCCCCACGGCGTTGTCCCGGGTCAGGCGTGGCAGGCGGGCAGGCCGCCGTGGAACTCGATCATGTCGCCGAACAGCGCGCCGATGTCCATCCGCTCCCCCGGCACGCCGCCCATCGCCTCGCCGTACGCCCGGTGCAGGTTCGGGACCAGCCGCTCGGCGTCCAGCAGGTCCGCGTACGGGCCCAGGTCGGTCTGCCGGGCCAGCTCCAGCGGGCTCAGGCCGGCCGCCAGGCCCGCCGCGGCCAGCCCCTGCACCCAGCGCAGGTACTCCTCGGCCCGGTCCAGCACCTCGGGGCCGCCGATCGGCCCGTGCCCGGTGACCACCGTGGCGGCACCGAAGGCGCGCAACCGCTCGATCGCGGCCAGCGAGCCGGAGACCGAGCCCATCGGGCAGAACGGGGTGACCCCCGACATCACCAGGTCACCGGTGAACAGCACCCGCTGCTCGGGCAGCCAGACCACGGTGTCGTCGGTGGTGTGCGCCGGGCCGATGTGCACCAGCTCGGCGGTGACGTCCCCGACGTGCAGGGTCAGCGCGTCCCGGTAGGTGAGGGTGGGCAGCGCCAGCTCCGGCTCGCCCCAGACCACCCCGGGCCAGAGCGTGGTCAGGTGCAGGCCGGCAGCGGCCATCTCGCTGCGGGTGCGCTCGTGCGCCACCACCACCGCCTCGGGGGTGAAGACGAAGTTGCCGAAGGTGTGGTCGCCGTGGAAGTGGGTGTTGACCACGGTGCGCACCGGGTGCGGGGTGAGGGTGCGCACCGCCGCCCGCAGCGCCAGCGCCCGGGCCCGGGTGGCCGCGGTGTCCACCAGCGCCGCCTCGCCGCGCGAGACGATCACCCCGGAGTTGTTCAGGCACCAGCCGCCGTCCGGCTGCACCCAGCCGTACACCCCGTCGGCGACCTCCTGCAGCCGCCCCTCGGTCGCGTCCTGACGGTCCGTCATCTTGTCCTCCTGCTTGGTCGACACGTGAATTCCTCACTGGTGCGGTCGAGTTCGAGCGGTCATCATGGAGTTCGGCAGGCCGCGGGGGTCAGTGCGGCCGACCCGCCGCGGCCAGCACCGTGGCGGTCAGGTCGCCGTCGAGCATCGTGGCGGCCAGCGTGTCCCGGGTGTCGCCGAGCTGGCCCCGGCAGACGGCGGCGCTCATCGTGTAGCCGGTGCCGACCGGGTGCGACTCGAACCACCACTCGCCCGGCTCGGCCGGGACCCCGTCGGCCCGCAGCAGCCGGGCCGGGCCGGCCCCGGCCACCGGCTCGAAGCCGAAGGCCGAGAACGGCAGCCGCATGCCGAAGCCGAGCGCCTTGCCGTAGGCCTCCTTGAGCGTCCAGAGCCGCACCATGGCCGGATTGCGGTCCGGCTCGGGCAGTTCGGCCACCGCCCGCCGCTCGCGCTCGGTGCAGGCGTCCGACTCCAGTCCGCTGCCGACGATCCGGCGCTCGTCGGCCTCCACGTCCACGCCGATCAGGCCGAGGTGGCTCACCCCGACCACGATCAGCTCGCCGGTGTGGCTCAGGCTCACCTCCAACTGCCCGCAGCCGCGCACGTACGGGCGGCCGCTGGGTCGGCGGGCCAGGTCCAGCTCGTCCGGCGCGGCGCCCAGCGCGGCGGCCGCGGCGTGCTTGAGCAGGATCCGCGAGGCGGCGAACCGGCGGCGCAGCTCGGGGCTGCCGATGTGCCGGTAGCGCTCGGCCTCCCGGCCCAGCAGCCCGACCAGCTCCGGGCGGCCCGGATCGACCGGCTCCCAGTCCGCCAGCAGGCCCCAGACCAGGGCGTACCCGCCGGCCGCCAGCGCGCGGTGCAGGCCCGACCAGTCGCCGTCCGGGCCGGTGGCCCGGCTGGGCGCCGGCCCGCGGCCGTAGCCGGTCGAGCCGGCCAGGTCGTCGAAGACCTGCTGCCCGGCCGGCTGCGGCGCGAAGGCCTGCTGGTCGACGGGCCGGAGCCCGACGGCCGGTGTCGGTGCGGGAGTCATGCGGCAGCTCCTTGGGCGAGCGGACCGGGGGTGCCGATCGGATCGCGGTAGAGGTCGAGGGTGAGCGAGCGGGCGCAGCAGTCCAGCACCTGTTCCAGCGCCAGCGCCTCGGCCTGCGCCAGCTCCGGCGGCACCTGGACGCCCAGCCGCACCGCGATCCGGCCCAACTCCCCCAGCAGGCTCGCCGGGTCGGCCGGGTAGCCGGTCGTCCCGCCGGCCGACCAGAGCCCGGTGGCGGCCGCGGCGGCCGCCAGCAGCGCGTACCGCTCGGCCAGCGCGAAGCCGCGCGGGTTGGCCAGCAGGGCCGGCTGGTGCTCGGGCAGCGCCCGGCACTCCTCGCCCACTGCGGCCAGTTCCGCGGCCAGCGCCCGCAGCAGTTGCAGCAGCGGCTCGCGCCAGCGGCCCAGGTCGGCCCGCCCGGCCAGCCGCTCCGGGGCGGTGCGCAGCTCGGCCGCCAGCGGATCGCCGTCCGCCGCCAGCTGGGTCAGCGCCCAGGGCGGGGCGGGCAGGGCGCCGTGCAGCCGGAACAGCGCGGCCCCGGCCGGCTCGTCGGTGCGCCAGGACGTCCTTGCCAGTGAGGGGAGTTGGGGCAGGATGCTGGCCAGCGAGGCGGCCGAGCCGGCATGCCCGGGCGGCAGGTCGGCCAGGTCGCGCAGCTGCTTGCGGAAGGTGCCGTAGCTGCCCTCCTCCCGGTGGATCCGCGGCCCCAGCACGGCCGCGAGGTCGTCGGAGGCCTCCTGCAGCATCCGCGGCACCAGGTACTTGGCGGCCGCCGTGGGCAGGCTGGCGTCGGCGGGGGCCAGGTGCAGCGCCCGGATCGCCACCGCCAGCAGGCTGTCGCAGACCAGCAGGTCCAGGTAGGCACCGGCCACCGCGCGGCGGGTGTAGCGCGAGTCCAGCGCCCGCACCCCCGTCGCCCGCCCGGGACCGGCCAGCGCGACCACGGTGCGCAGCGCGGTGTCGGCGCAGCCCAGCGCCATCGAGGGCACCAGCGGCCGGCTCAGCTGCAGCGAGCGGAGCATCACCTCGGTCCCGCCGCCGACCGGGCCGAGCAGCGCCCCGGCCGGGGCCGGGCAGTCGGTGAACTGCAGCTCGCCGACCGGGCAGCCGAGCATTCCGCGGGTGCGGTGGCGCGGCAGCTCGCGCAGCGCGTCCGCGGGCAGCAGGGCCCGCTCCAGCAGCAGCGCCGAGTGGGCCCCGCCGCTGCGCCCGGCCCCGGTCCTGGCCAGCACCACCAGGCCGGCCGCCCGGGCCGCGTTGGTCACCACCGGCTTGCGGCCGTCCAGCCGGAAGCCGCCGGCGCCGTCCGGGAACGCGGTGATCCCGGCCGAGCTGCGGGTGTTGCCGTGCGCGATGTCCTGGAACAGCACCGACAGCTGCGCCCCGCCCAGCAGCAGCTCGGCCGCCCGGGCCCGCTGCGCGGCGCTCCCGTGCGGCCACACCGCCAGGCCGGCCACCAGCGGCGCCGCCCCGAAGGCGTAGCCGAGCGACAGGTCGCGCCGGAAGACCGCCCGCAGCAGCCGGGCCGGCCGGTCCAACCGGGCCAGTCGGCCGCCCAGTTCCACCGGCACCAGCTCCTGGTGCAGGCCGGCCTCGGCGAGCACGGCGGCGTGCCCCAGTGGGTTGGCCGCGTCCCAGGGGTCGCCCAGCAGCGCTTCGAGTCGACCGGCGCCGATCGCCGGGTCCATGGCTCCTCCTACTGGAACATCTGGTCGTGGGTCACCAGGCGGGAGCGGGTCAGCACCTCGCCGTCGGTGACCTCCAGCACGTCGTGCACGACGCAGCTGGGGGCGATCACGGGGGTGCCGCCGGGGCGGGTGGTGACCACCAGCGCGTAGACGGTGGAGGCGTAGCTGCCGTCGGGCTGCGGCTGCAGCGCGACGTGGGTGAACCAGTGGCGGCGCTGCACCGGGTCGCCGTCGAAGCGCTTGTGGAACTCCACCAGCTCCCGCACGATGCCCGCGCGGGTGACGGCGGGCTCGGCCTGCGGCGAGTGCTGGAAGCTGCCGTCCTCGGTGAAGGTGGCCGCGTAGTCCTCGAACCGCAGGCTGTCCAGCGCCTGCATCTGGTGCGCGTAGAAGTGCTGCACCTGGGCGTGGACCTCGGTCGGCACAAGGGTCTTGGTGGTCACGGGGATCGCTCCTGATCAGCTCGGGAATCGGTGCGGCCACGGTCGCCCCAGCTCCTCGGTTCCGGCTCGAAACCGACCCGGGCGGCCCTGGAGCGCGGGCGTCGAGCCCTGCCCGAGGTCGGCTCCAGGGGCCGGCCGCAGGCTCGGTGCGGCACGGAAACCATCACGCAATGGAGGAGAGATGACGGAGTCCGTCAAGCCGGTGGCCCTGGTGACCGGCGCGACCAGTGGGATCGGGCTGGAGATCGCGGAGCGGCTGGCCGGGCTCGGCGCCCGGGTCTTCCTCTGCGCCCGCCGCGACGAGGAGCTGTCCGCGACCGTCAAGTCGCTGCAGGACAAGGGCTACGAGGTGGACGGCACGGTCTGCGACGTGGCGCAGCCGGAGCAGATCAAGGCCTTCGTCCAGGCCGCCGTGGAGCGCTTCGGCCCGGTGGACATCCTGGTCAACAACGCCGGCCGCAGCGGCGGCGGCGCGACCGCCGAGATCCCGGACGAGCTGTGGCTGGACGTGATCAACACCAACCTGAACAGCGTCTTCCTGGTCACCAAGGAGGTGCTGAACGCGGGCGGCATGCTGGCCAAGGGCCGCGGGCGGATCATCAGCATCGCCTCCACCGGCGGCAAGCAGGGCGTGGTGCACGCCGCGCCGTACTCGGCCTCCAAGCACGGCGTGGTGGGCTTCACCAAGGCGCTCGGCCTGGAGCTGGCCCGCACCGGGATCACCGTCAACGCGGTCTGCCCGGGCTTCGTGGAGACCCCGATGGCCGAGCGGGTGCGCGAGCACTACGCGGGCATCTGGCAGGTCAGCGAGCAGGAGACGCACGACCGGATCACCGCCCGGGTGCCGCTGGGCCGCTACGTGACCACCCGTGAGGTCGCCGCCATGGTCGAGTACCTGGTCGGCGACGACGCGGCCGCCGTCACCGCCCAGGCGATCAACGTCTGCGGCGGGCTCGGCAACTACTAGGAGCCCCGGGTGACCAGCCAGCGCACACTGCTCTTCCGGGACGGCTTCGCGGCCGGCCCGGACCGCTGGGAGCCGCGCCCGGACGCGGCCGACGGCCGGGCCACCACCGGCCCCGACGGGCTCGACGTGGTCCCGGCCGGGGTGGACCCGGCCACCGGTCGGCCGGCCTTCGCCCGGCCGACCGGCCCCGAGCCGCCGTCCGCCTTCCTGCGGTGGGCGGCGGTGGCCCGGGCCACCGCGAGCTCCGGACTGCCGGGGTTCGACGCCAGGGACGGCGAACTGCTCAGCTGCTCGGCCGAGTTGGCCGTCGAGGTGGACGGCACCCCGGGTGTCCCCGGGCAGCCGGCCGCGGACGTCAAGGCGGGGGCGGGCGCGCTGCTGGCCTTCGACCGGGCCAGCGGCATGGTCTTCGACTTCGCGCTCACCCGCTCCACCGTGTACGCGATCTACGAACGGCTGCCGGGCGGCGGGCACCACGCGTTCTCCTGCGCGGTGCCGCTCGGCCCCGCCCGTCCGGGCGACTTCCACCACTGCGAGCTCGGGCTGGACCCCGCGGCCGGCACCGTGCGGTGGACCCTGGACGGCACGCCGCGATTGACCGTGGACCGGATCGGCGAGCAGGTCTTCGACGAGCCCGAACGGCTGCTGTGGACCGTCCCCGGCCGGGTGCGACCCGCGACGGTGCGCCAACTCGCCTTCGGCCTCGCCCTGCTGGCCGACCGACCGACCGGCCAGGGCGTGCGACTGCGGGCCCGCTCGGTCACCGTCACCACCGGCTGAACCCTCCGGACGGCTCCCCCAGGCCGTCCGCTCCGCGCGGGCGCCGGCCGGACTCCCCCACACCGGCCGGCGCCCGCACCCCCGTCAGCAGCAGTTCTGAAAGGACATCAGATCCCATGGCAGAGCAACGCGTCGCCCTGGTGACCGGCTCCTCGTCCGGTATCGGCGAGGCGGTGGCCCGGCGGTTCGCCGACGCCGGCATCCGGGTGGTGGTCAACTCGGCCCGCTCGGTGGCGGCCGGACAGCAGCTGGCCGCCGAACTGCCGGGCGCCCACTACGTCCAGGCCGACATCGCCGTCCAGGCCGACGCCGAGCGGCTGGTGGCCGAGACCGTCGAGCACTTCGGCCGGCTCGACATCCTGGTGAACAACGCCGGCACCACCACGTTCGTCCCGCACGCCGACCTGGCCGGGGCCACCCCCGAGGTGTGGCGGCGGATCCTGGACACCAACGTGATCGGCACCTGGCAGACCACGGTCGCCGCGGTGCCGCACCTGAAGGCCTCCGGCAACGGCGCCGTGGTCTCGATCTCCTCGATCGCCGGCAGCCGCCCGGCCGGCAGCTCGATCCCGTACGCCGTCTCCAAGGCCGCGATCGAGCACCTGACCCGGCTGCTGGCCAACGTGCTCGGCCCCGAGGTGCGGGTCAACGCGGTGGCGCCCGGCCTGATCGAGACGCCCTGGACCAAGGACTTCACCGCGATCGCCGAGCACGTGCGCCAGGCCGCCCCGCTGCGCCGGGTGGGCCTGCCCGAGGACGTGGCCGGCGCGGTCCTCGCCCTGGTCGAGTCGGCGTACACCACCGGCGCGGTGCTCGGCGTCGACGGCGGGGCCCACCTGCTCTGAGCGCCCGCCCATCCCCCGCACCCCGGGACCGTCCGCGGTCCCGGGGTGCGCCGTTCCCCGTGAAAGGAGCGCCCGATGCGCCTCGCCGTCAACCTCGGCTACCAGGGGGCCGCCGAACTGGCACTGGCTGCCGAGGAGTCGGACTACGCCCTGGCCCTCGCCCCGGAGGGGTACCGGTCCGACGCGGCCAGCGTGCTGGGCCTGCTGGCCGGGCGGACCCGCCGGATCGCGCTCGGCTCGGCGGTGATGCAGCTGCCGGCCCGCCCGCCGGGCCTGACCGCGCTCACCGCGGCCACCCTGCACGCGCTCAGCGGCGGACGCTTCCGCCTGGGCCTGGGCGCCTCCAACCCGCACGTGGCGACCGGCTGGTACGGCGCCGCCTACGACCACCCGGTGGCCCGCACCCGGGAGTACCTGACCGTGCTGCGCCGGGCGCTGACCGGTGAGCCGGTGGAGCACCGCGGCCGCTACTACCCGCTGCCGGCCGGCGGCGGGCCGGCCGCCGCACCGCTGCACGTGCTGACCGAGCGGCCCGGCCCCGCGCTGCCGATCCACCTGGCCGCGCTCGGACCCGCCATGCTGCGGCTGGCCGGGGAGCTGGCCGACGGCTGGCTGGGGGTCTTCAACACCCCCGAGTCGCTGGCCGAGGCAGTGGCCCTGCTGGCCGCCGGCCGGCCGGGCGGCGACCTGACCGGCTTCGAGGTGCTGCCCAGCCTGCCGACCGCGATCGACCCGGACCCGCGCGCGGCGGTGGACCGGCTGCGCGCGCACTACGTCTACATGCTGGGGATCGGCGCGGCGGCCGACAACTGCTACTGCCAACTGGCCGAGCGGCTCGGCTTCGGCCCGCAGACCGCGCTGGTCCGGGCCCGGCTGGCGGTCGGCGACCGGGCCGGCGCGGCCGCCGCGGTGCCGGCGGGGTTCGTCGAGCGGACCGCGCTGGTGGGCCCGGTGGAGCGGGTGGCCGAGCGGATGGCCGCCTACGCCGGGGCCGGGGCCACCACCCTGGGCGTCATGGTCACCGCGGCCGACACCGACCTGGCCGGCCGGGTCCGGATCCTGCGCGACGCGGCCCGGGCGGCGACGCTGGCCGCCGTCTGACCCGCCGCCCGACCCGCCGACACCCGTGGGGCCCCTCCCGGAGCGGCGGGAG